>JBJOOY010000031.1:0-4219 GCA_046051065.1 Cyanobacteriota bacterium | reverse complement strand
GCTGTAGCTAATCGTACCTAAAAATCTCATGATGCGTAGTTTCAGTATCTGCGATCCAAATCCATCTTCCCGCATAACTTCTAGAAAGAAAATAAACAGAAATGGGATAGCAGCTAAGCTATAATATGAGTAGGCGATCGCCGCAATGACTAAAAATAATAGTCCTAAGTTATGAGTTGAAGGGACAAATTTGGGATAGTATTCTTGAGCTAGATAACAGCCAATCCCGATCGCGAAAAATGACATTTCAATCCAATTACTAGCGACCGAAATAATTATGATTAGCTCAACTAATAAACAAATATTTTTGGCTTTCCCTTTAGACATTGTGCTGGTTTTCCAGACTATTCCAGCTAAAATGTAAAATAAAGCTTCATAACTAAGCGACCAAGCAGTTTTCTGGGCAATTGGAACAGGGAAAATGCCTGGCAGAAATAATAAATTAGAGAAAAATGCGTTAAGGTATTCAATGCTACCAAATTTCAAAGATTTCATCCAATCATATCTACCCGGCCCGAAGATAAACATTATCAAATGTAATATTATAAATACGGGGTAGATTCGCAGCAGTCGATTTTTTGCAAAAACACGCAATGAATTATGTTTTTCTAAGGTTTGGGTTATTAAAAAACCACTAATACAGAAAAAGATGCAAACAAAAAAATGACCTAAAGGGCGCAGCCACTCATCATATGACCATAATAAATTATTTTTTGCACCCATGCCATGAACATGAAATAAAAGAACAGAAAATGATGCAAAACCGCGTAAGCCATGAATAGATAGATTAAATTTGGATTTTTGTTCGGTCATCGTATATATTTTTGTAGTATTAGCACCAGAAAAATTTGAAGGAATGAGTCTAGTTTTACTGTAGTATTGAATATCTTCCCCCTACAAGAATACTTTCGATCGACGATCGCCCAAACTTTGCAACTATCGATCGCCATCGATCGCCATAAGATTAATTTTTTACTGAAGCAGGAGCTTTAGGCTAGACAGAGTTAAATGTTTACAGAATCCTAAAGAGCTCTGTTTTACCGCCGATTATATCTCCAGTCACAATCTGATTTTAGAGATCGCGACACCGCCTCAACCGACCACAAGAGCTAAGACAAATAATTTAATATTTAGATTCAGCATCGATCGACACATCCTCGATCTTAATCTGGATTAGCTATTTACACATCGATCGATGTGTAAAAATAGACATTAGAGATCGTTAGAGAACATTAAACTTTGGATAACTTGCAAGTAAGTAGTGGGAGTATAAACACAGTGAATCCGATCGGCTCTACTCTTCAACAGCGTTATCAGATCCTCGAACAATTGGGCAGCACTGGTGCAGTCACGACTTACCTAGCTATCGATCTTCAAGTGCCTGGCAATCTTCAACTCAAATGTGCGATTCATTGTTATCAGCTCTCGGATCCCTTCCCAGGTAGCGATTGCTGGGATCGAGCAGTCCAATCGGCACAGATGCTGCATAAATTGAGCCGTCAGATCGATCGATTGCCGACTGTCTATAGCTACTTCGGTGAGGGAGATGAATTTTACCTCGTCAGAGAGTTCGTACCGGGTAGTCCTCTGGCTCAAGAATTATTACCAAATCGACCGTGGACAGAATCGCGGTTGGTAATGCTACTCGCAGATTTATTACAAGTTTTACACGAGATCGATACTAATCAAGCAATTCCTGAGCCGGTAACGTTGGATCGGATCGTCCGTCGGCATCTCGATCGCAAACTAGTATTAATCAATTTACCGATCGACACAGGCTTATCGACCCCAGCATATGGCGATAAACTCACCGCTACTCAGCGCGATTTGCGGATGGTGGGAGAAATTGCCATTGCTGCGGCTACCGGACTATCTGGAGCCAATTTACCACTGACAGACAGTCACAAATTTCAATGGCAACAACGCGCCACCGATATCCATAACCCTGAATTAATCACCATTCTCGAACGTTTAATTGGGGATGAGCCACAATATCAATATCTATCGACAACTGCTGCTTGGCAAGCAGTTGTAACGGTAATGTCACAACTCCTCGTGCATCAAGCCCCGACTGATAGCCAAGTTGAGATTGCTAAACACGTTCAAATTCTGGTCGATCGCGGCAATGGTTACTATGGAATTGGTGATTGCGAGCAGGCGATCGTGGCTTACGATCGCGCTCTAGCGCTCGATCGCCAACAGATTGAGGCATATTGCGGTCGGGGTAATGCCCGCCGTTATCTGGGCGATTACCTCGGCTCCTGGCAGGATTTCGATACGGCAATCCAACTCGATCCCCAATGCGGTAGTGCTTATATCGGGAGAGCATTAGCAAATAGTTTTCAGCATCAGCCTGACGATGTGGCGATCGCGGATTTTCAGTATGGGATCGAATTACTCGAGTTTCCCCAAACGGCGATCGATTATGTGATGCGGGGTACGGCTTACGCCCAGTTGAGTAATACCGAAGCTGCGATCGAGGATTATACTAGGGCGATCGATCTCAATCCGCGACTGGTAGTTGCTTACAATAATCGTGGCAATCTCCGGCAGTATTTGGGCGATTTAGAAGGGGCGATCGCCGATTTTAGTGTTGTGTTGGAAATCGATAATCAATCGCCGATCGCTTACAATAATCGCGGCATCGTTTGTACCTATCTGGCTAAATATCCAGAAGCGATCGATGATTATACCAAGGCACTCGACCTCCAATCAAATTTTACTAGTGCCTATAATAATCGGGCAAATGCTTATTGTCATATCGATGAATTTGACAAAGCGATCGCTGATTATACTCAATCGATCGCGCTCGATCCAGACTTTGCAGTTGCTTATAGTAATCGAGGTAATATTTACCGCACGCAAGGCGATCTTTCTGCTGCTTTATCTGATTACGATCGAGCAATTAAACTCGACTCTAATTTAACAATCGCTCACTATAATCGGGGCATTTGTCATCGTCAGTTAGGCAATCACCAACAAGCAGTTACCGACTATACCAAAACTCTCGTCCTCGATCCGCAATACTTTTACGCTTACTATCATCGCGGTAATGCCCGTCAATATCTGGGTGACAAACACGGTGCGATCGCCGATTACACCCAAACGTTGCGATTCGATCCCGAACATGTTCATACTTATTATAATCGCGCGATTACCCGCAGTGAAATTGGCGATCTACCAGCAGCGATCGCCGATCTCGAAGCAGCGATCGATTTAGATCCAGAATTTGCTTTAGCGCATTATCAATTAGGTTGGCTATTAGCAAAAACCGATAATCATGAATTAGCCATATTTGAATATCAATGCGCGATCGACTTAAAAGCTAATTATATTGATGCTCACTATCAACATGGAATTAGTCTACAAATATTAGGTGATTTAACAGGTGCAACTACAGATTTTAGTGCTTGTTTAGATATCGATTCCCAGTATGCTCCAGCTTACTATCAACGGGGTAAAATATACACTCAACTTGGCGATTATACTGGCGCTATTGCCGATTATCATCGGGCTGCTAAACTATATCTCGATCGAGGTGATAGCAAAACTTATCAACAGCTCTTAGCCACAATCGATCGACTGAAATAGGGTATTAACAGTTACTGAGAATTAATAGTAATTATTTAAAGTAAAGTTTTTTAGTTCGGTGTGGGTGTTGGAACGATTGAACTCGATCGACAACCACACCAAGATCGATTCTCCAAAACTGCTAGAATCGATCGCAGCGATCGGAACTTTGGCTCTCCCGTAGTTATGGTGATAAGTCTGGCTGATGGAAATTGGCGAAGCTAATTTTAATCAGCCAAGCTGATCACGATCGTGGTTTCAGTAAAAACTTTTGGCGTGCAATGGTTTCATCTCTTTCTATCTGACTATTGGTAGTAAAATTTTAGTCAATCTAACAGTAAAAATTAGGTAAAAGTTAAAATTGAGTAGATGGGCAAAATTCCGCTTTCGCTACATTTTCCCCCATAAACCTAGGAGAGCCTCCACTGTGCAACTTAAAAACGTTATTATCGTTCACAAAGCCGGAGATCTGGGGAGCAAAATCCTAGCCGCACAATGTGCCAAACACCTCGAACAACGAGGTTGTGATGTAATGATGGGGCCGAGTGGAGCCAAAGATAATCCCTATCCGGTGTTTTTGGCTTCTACCAGTCAGCCGATCGATCTGGCGATCATCGTAGGTGGAGATGGTACTGCACTGGGCGCAGCT
>JBJOOY010000030.1:0-2560 GCA_046051065.1 Cyanobacteriota bacterium | reverse complement strand
ATCGTTATGAAGAAGCCGTAATTCAGTTTAAAACTGCCCAAAAAATCCTCGTGCAAGAAAACTTATTTCCCACTATGCACGGGCAAATCGAACGTCGGCTCGATCGATTACGCCCTTACCGGATCTTATCACTAGTATCTTCACCACTCGATCGACCAGAACAACGACAAGAGGGCATCCAGTTCTTAGCAGAGCTACTCGAAAGCACATGTAAAAACGAAGTTGAATGCCAAGCGCGATTTGGATTCAGTAGCGAACGCACGATTCAATTTATTCATGAAACTCTACCCTCGTTGACTGCTGTCGAACAACGCAATCTCTTCAGTCAGATCGCTAGAGATTCTTATCAATTGGGTACGAACACGTTAAATGTCATGCAATTAGCATGCACTTATTTGTATGTGTACGCACTGGTAGCCCAAGGCTTTGCCTATCGAAATCCCCAGTCGATTTATACAGCCCAACAGATTTTGCAACATCGACTCAAGCAACGGCTCGATGTGACGATCGAACAGGCCATTTGCACCCTATTATTAGGGCAAACAGAAGAAACCAATCGATTACTCGCAGCAGCAACCGAATCGCCAGCACTAAACATAATTCGCCAACACACTCAAGGAGAGTCAGATCTACTGAGTGGTCTATGTTGGTATATCGAATCATGGTTAAAAGATGAAGTGTTCCCCTGTTTCCGCGACTTGGTAGAGAGCGATCCCACGCTGAATGATTATTATCACAATCGGGATGTGCAAGATTTTATCGAGCGACTACCTACTGGCGATTTGAGTATTTTAGCTTGGGAAACAGATTCGTCTGATTTTCTCAATTCCCAGCCATCTGGCAATCTTAATCTGGCCGACGAGCAACCTAATCTGCCTGAATCTAATCAGTCAGACTCAGCTAATTCTGGATTATTCCCAGTAGGCTTGCGTCGCGCCGATAGCTTAAATACCTCAGCTTGGCAACTGCCCCAAGATCGATTGGGTAATGGCAATGTTGTGCCGGCGATGCGAGTCGAACAGACACCCCCAGCAACAGATGAAGCTGAAAATTCTCCCGATCTTGGCGATAACGCGAAAAATCTCCCCACCCCATTAGAATCCAAACCCCAAGGTCGTAATTTCTCGGGGGTACCAACAGCTAAAACGATCGATGGAAAGTTTGAGCAATTATATCCCGAACATCCCCAAGATACAGCATTTGTAGCTGCAACTGCTAGCATTAGTCAACTAGTGCCTACTAATAAAGACCAACAATTAACGCAGCGTGATAGTACTACTATGGTTCGATCTCGAAGACCCCGTCGGAAACCTAACGTCCCTCGCATCTTATTAGTTTGTGCGGGAGCACTCACCTGCTTGTGGGGAATCATCTGGTTAATAAATGCAGCTTTTGTCATGTTAACTACTCCTGCTGTATCGACATCGCCCGCTACGTCTGTGCAACAACAACCTACTCCGTCATCTAATCCCGAACCCACGCAGCCACCGTCCCAAACTCAGAGCGAGCCTCCTGTCGGATTATTAACGAAGGACATCGCTCAGCAAGCTGTGAAAAATTGGTTGAATGCTAAGGCAAAATCTTTCGATCGACAATATCAAACCGATCGATTAAAAGAAATTGTCATCGATCCTGCTTTATCACTGACGCTCGATCGAGTCAAAACTGCCAAAGCAGAAGGTATACATTGGATCTATAAACATCCAGAAATCTCGATCGAGCCGATCCCCTCAGGTGATGCGCTAGCTACAACAGCGACAATTAAAGCCCAGGTCAAGGAGAACGCTCAGTACTATAAAGATAACCGATTAGATCCCGCCTTCTCCTATTCCAAAAAATTATTGGTTGAATATAATCTCGTGCGCCAAAAAGATCGTTGGTATGTCAAAAATATGGATGTGATTAAATCAGTGGACAGCGATTCGCGCTCCTCGGGAAACCCGAGGGTTTAGCGAAAAGTGCGGTCTTGGGGGTTCCCCTGCTTGGGTTGGTTGCATGGTCGGGGAACCCGACCGCACCAACTCCGCAAGTGGAGCACCTTTTCAAGACAGCGAATCAAGAGAGTGGACAGTGAACAGTTGACTGGAATGTACCTGATTAGATCGAAAACCATTATGGTAGAGCCATCGATTAACTCATAATAATTAGCGTAAGCTCTCAACAGCGAGATCGATCGCTTTGTCCGTGATCCTAATGTGCATTTAAACAACATGATCGATCGTCTCGTTCAAGCCTATACCCCGCTAATTTTTTGGACGGGGTTGGGTATTATTTCTGTACGGTTTCTGCCCTCCACCTTCCCTTATTGGCTGGGACGAGGGCTTTATTGGGTGGGCGTACCGATCGAAATTTTTGCCCTCGCTCGTCAAACCACTTTCGACGCACGCGCTCAATTAGCACCGACGATTACGATCGGTTCTTTATTATTAGGCCTAAGCTTAGGTTGGATAAGTCTGCAAATCTGGCAGCGACTCCAACCCAAAACACTCCCCTCGCCTAAACTAAAAGGGAGTCTACTGCTCTGTTCGATGCTCGGAAATACCGGATTTGTCGGGCTGGC
>JBJOOY010000029.1:0-3417 GCA_046051065.1 Cyanobacteriota bacterium | reverse complement strand
TGGGGAGGATGACTCGAAATTTAGCGAATTTTTTACACACACGACTAGTTATCGTGCTTTGACTCGAATTCACGAGCTCACTGTTCTACAATTAGATCCAGTTAGTTTGATTGATGTTTTAGAACAATTGATGTCTGAAGTCGATCCGTTAGTTAAAGCAGCTAGTCTCCACGCGATGGAAAAATTGAATAAGAATGCTGCTAGGCAGCAGGCACAGCAAATTGAGAACTGTCGAGATTCGCTCCTGCAAGAGATTATCGATCGAGTATTAGTTGCCCAAACTCCTCCACCTACCAGCATCATTCCGTTACTCACAATTGAGACTAAAAGCGGTCGTCAGCAACAACAACAGATCTATCAACAACAGATCGTTCGGGTTGGCCGGGCAGATGATAATGATGTAACGATTCTTGACTCACGGATCTCTCGCTACCATGCCCGATTGATTGTTGACTATCGAGGGGTACAGATCGACGAGCTAAATAGTGCTAACGGTCTGCGCATTGGCAAAGAACTATTTCACCAGCAGTCTCGCCAGCTCAAGACTGGAGACACTGTCTATTTTGGACCGAATGACGATCCCTCGTTGACGGTGAATTGGTCGATACCAGTGAAAATACCAGACCCTGCCAAGCAATTGGGGACGATGGATAAACTGCTGCGATTACATGCGAGTCCTTTGTTTAAAGAGATTCCACCCCAAAGATTAGTGGAATTAGCCCGGCGGAGCGAACTGCGATTATATCAAGCTGGTGAAATAATTTGTGCGGCAGATACTCCATCCGATCGACTGTGGTTATTAATTTCTGGTTCTGCTCAACTGGGGAAAAGTAAGCTAACCCCCGGTCGATCGATCGGTGAAATGGCGGTACTCACTAATAGTAACTATCCTGACACCGCGATCGCTACTGGCCCCAAAAATCTGACACTAGTAATCACAGCGGCTAGTTTCAACGAACTGATTGCAAATGATTCGCTTGTAGCGCGGACGCTACTCGCGCTGGTGAGTCGTCGGTGGCGACCTAAAACATCAACATCAGTACCCGCATATCTGCCTTAGTACGTGTATATTTACCCTGATTTACTCCCGATCTTTTGCAGTGCAAAAACCTACTAATATAGTCTTTTTTTGTTACAGTCATAGGCAATTAACTAGCTATTTTGCTGAGTACAATCTCGCTCGATCTTGGTAAGATAAAACGACTAGTAATTATTAATTACTAGCAAAAAACATGTGGGTAAAATTAGAGTGCAGTGTTTCAAACGCAAAATATTCCCTAGGTAAACTCTATATCTCTAATCGAACTTATCAGCGCAGATCGTAATGCTTACAATTAGTGTAGGCTTAAACCGAAGTATCTACCAAATCTTAGTAACATATGACTACCAGACGTAATTTTCTTTTTCTACTCGGTGCAGGCACTACAGCTACATTTTTTGGTAGTGTTACTAATTCTAGTTGGGCAAATCCTACTCCTACTGCCCAAGCAATTCCCAAGGATACGGCGGCAGCAAATGTATTTAAATTACCGCCATTAGCGTACGATTACAATGCGCTGGAGCCACATATTGATGCGGCGACGATGAAATTCCATCATGACAAGCATCATGCAAGTTATGTCAAAAAGCTGAATGATTCGTTGACTAAATATCCAGAACTCCAAGCTAAAACCATTGAAGATCTGGTAGTGAATCGCCGTAAACTACCCAAAAATATTCAGGCTAGTATTAGAAATAATGGTGGTGGACATCTGAATCACTCGATGTATTGGAAGATTATGAGCCCTCAAGGTGGTGGTGAACCAACTGGAGAAATTGCCGCAGCTATTAATAAGAGGTTTGGCAGCTTTGATAAATTTAAAACTGAGTTTAACGAGGCAGGTGCCAAGGTGTTTGGGAGTGGTTGGGCATGGTTGGTGCTCGATAAAGATCGACTCGAAATTATGACCACGCGCAATCAAGATAATCCGATTTCGTTGGGTTTATCTCCAATTTTGGGTAATGATGTTTGGGAACATGCTTATTATCTGAATTACCAAAATCGTCGTGCCGACTACCTGAATGCTTGGTTTAATGTCCTGAATTGGACAGAAGTAAATCAACGGTTTACTAAAGCTAAAATAGCTTAGACCGAGCTGGATTCTACAGAATTGACCGGATAAGTTCTGTAGAATCTTAAATGGCGGATCGATTCAGAATTTTAATAATGTGGGCGATTGTTATTTTAATTACTAATTTGGTTGTCTAACTTAAGACTTTTCTGATAAGCAGCATGTACCTCTTGAACGCTGTATTGATTGAGAAAAATTCGGGCAAATTGTTCGGCTAACTGGGGTTTATTTCGATCGATCAACCACTTTAATAATGGCTTCATCGTGCGTTCGTTGAGAGCACCGCCGACGGATAAAATATTCCACAAAATTCTGTGGAAGACCGTCATTTGAATCATGATTTTGACATCGAGTGTCGGGTGTTTTTTATAGAAGATTACACCCATTTTTCCGCGTTCGATCTCTTGTTCGATCATGCGAGGGATCCGATCGAGTGAGAAGGCTGGATGCCAGTGATAACCTACAGCTTCGGGGCATTTAACCATCTTAATCCCTTGATTTTTTAGTCTTACTCCTAACTCTAAATCTTCCCAACCATAGAGATCGAAACCCAAATCGAACAAGCCAACTTCGATCAACCAATGTCTAGCGATCGCGACATTAGTAGTAGCAAAATAAGCATTAGAAAAGTCGATAATTTTATACGGCTCGCTAGTTGGCTCTTCAAAATTTGCCGTATTAATTACCGCACCATATGTAAAAACTTTGTCGTTTCCTAGTGCTTGTTGTTCCTGAATCAACGCACTTGCATGAGATTGGAGAAATGTTGGGGTGACGACAATATCGCTATCGATGAAAATAATCGTGTCACCTTGGGCTTTTTCTACACCTAAGTTCCGCGCTGCGGAGGCTCCTTTGTGAGCTTGTTCGTAAATTTTGAGATGGGGTAATTCAGCGATGCTGTTATTTAACCACTCGATCGTCCCATCAGTCGAGCCATCATCAACAACGATCGTTTCGTAGCCAGTGACGATTCGATCGTCAAAAGTTTGAATTTCTAAGGTCCCCAGAGCTTTCTGGAGAATGGGGAGTCGGTTGTAAGTAGGAATGACGATGCTAAAAAACATTGATATTGCCCTCAAGAATCGAGATTGCTGGTAAGGATTGATGACGACACGCGCGATCTGCCTACATTAGTTTACGACACGATCGAGGGTCTGAGAGTTTCCATAATTTAGCTGTCGATTGTCGGTTCATCTGGCTGGAGATCTAGCTGTTCTGACTCAGCGCGGTTTAAACTAAGTTGGTTGATGAGTGAGAGGACACTCGTAGCTCGATCGAATGAGGTATCTTCGACAAATAGCAC
>JBJOOY010000028.1:0-2929 GCA_046051065.1 Cyanobacteriota bacterium | reverse complement strand
TCGCTGACGATCGTGGCGTTACTCTCGGCAATTGCTACCTTTAAATTAGCGATCGCATCTTTGAGGACGAGATCGCATTTTACCAACTCGAATTGCTGTCCGCGACTGCTGACGCGAGCATAGCTGAGTAATGCTTGAATCAATGTTTGCATTCTGAAGGCTCCATCGACCGCATAATGGATGAAGTCATCGGCATCAGCATCTAACCTGCCTTGATAGCGACGTTCCAGGAGTTGGAGATAACTGATCACCATCCGCAGCGGTTCTTGCAAATCGTGGGAGGCAAGATGGGCAAAATTTTCTAATTCAGCATTCGATCGAGCGAGTTCTTGCCGTTGTAACTGCTCTTGAGCGAGTAATTCAGCTTGGGAGAGAGCAATCCCAATTTGGGTCGCCAGTCTCGCCAGAATCTCCACCTCTTGTTGTTGCCATTGTCGGGGCGATCGACAATGGTGAACGATTAATAGTCCCCACAACTCATCCCGCCGAAGAATTGGGACGATCGACATGGCTTTAACTGACAATCTTTGGAGGAATTCGACATAACAGGGTTGAAGTTCGGCCTGAGTGATATCGTCGATTGTATCGATTCGCCCCTGTTGATAACTAGCCTGATAATTGAGATCGAAATAAGGATCGATCCCAATCTTCTGACCCATCACCGCTGGATACTCCAGCAACACTTTTTCCTGCACTACCGTTCCCGCCGCACCATCCGCATCCAGCCGAAAAATTAATACTCGATCGACATTTAACAGTTTTTGGACTTCCTCGACGGCAGTTTGCAAAATCTCCTCTAATTGTAAAGATTGGCGAATTTTTTGAGATATTTCTGCCGATAGCTGGCTTTGTTTTCGCAGCCGGATCCGATCGCTAATATCAATTACAGTCGATCTACTAGTCAAATAATTCCCCGCTTCATCCTTAACCACGATTGATGTGGCACTCACTGGAATCAGCCGACCATCTTTATGGATCATCTGAAACTCTAAATCGCGCATCCAGCCGCGCGATTTAACCAGATGAAAATTATGGCGAAATATCCTAGCACTTTCGGGTGTGAGTAAATCCATAAAACTTTTGTGGCCGATAATTTCTGCCTCTTCATACCCCAACATTTCTAGTTCGGTACGATTGATCCGCATAAAATTTCCCAGCGGATCGAGAGAATGATATCCACAGGGCGCACTATGATATAGCTCTTCAAATTCGGTAACGTATGTTTGGAGGGTTGATTCAACTTGTTGTCTTTCGGTCAAGTCCCAAGTTACCAAGCGATAGAAAACGAGCAGTAGGAGTAAATTTAATAAACCGGAAATGATAAAAGCAATTTTAGTATCGACTAGACCCCGATCCGAATCATCTCGAAGTCGAGCGAGGAGGATCTGTTCCGAGCTTTCTAAATTGACGATCGTCTGTCGGATCTCATCGACTAGTTCCTGTCCGCGTTGGAAGACGATCGATTCTCGTTGAGTTGAGTTGTTCCGAGCGACATCATCTTGCGGGCGTTGGAGTTGCTGGCGCTCGATAATTGCCGTTAGTTCTTTTAATTCGCGATCGATCTCCCGCTCGAACGGGACTAATTTATGCACATCTAATTTCGCCTCTGCTAGCGATTTTAATTGAATGCGGATCCGTGAGAGATCGAGGCGATGGGCTGATAAATATTGCGAATTATTTGTCAATAAGTATCTTTGCTGTCCCATTTCATAGTCTTTTAATGCCGCTAGCATGATACAGACAATATCTAACACCCGATCGTGCTGAGTTGCCGATCGGGTGTTCTCCGTAATTGTAGCGATCCGTTGACAGGCAAAGTAGACATTAACGATCGAGACAATCAGGGTAATCGCAAAACCGATTGATACTCTGGGCGAAATAAATTTTTTCATCCGAATATTGTTACTGCACTCTGGTAAAAATGAGTATGGCAATCGTAATTTGATCTAGTCTACCGCATCGATCGTCAATCCGCCTCCGTTACAGACATCAAATATTTGGTATAACAAAGATATCTCTTCGACTAGCCTTACTCGATCTCATGGTAGACCTTAAATTAGCTCAACTCCGCCATCTATTTATCGAAATGGAATCGGCATTAATTGCTTATTCAGGGGGAATTGATAGTACTTTGGTTGCGAAAATTGCTGTCGATGTTTTGGGCGCACGCGCGCTAGCAGTAACCGCGAAATCGCCATCTTTATTACCTGAAGAATTAGAAGATGCGATTGTTCAAGCGGCAACGATCGGCATCGCTCATCAAATAGTAGAAACTCACGAACTAGACAATCCTAATTATGCAAGTAACCCCGTCAATCGGTGCTACTTTTGTAAAAGCGAACTCCACGATACCCTCAAGCCACTAGCGCTAGAACTCGGGTATCCCTACGTCGTGGATGGAGTTAATGCAGACGATTTGCAGGATTATCGTCCGGGGATTCAAGCAGCCACAGAACGCGGTGCCAGGTCGCCATTAGCTGAATTAGACATTAGCAAACTAGAGGTGCGAGAAATTGCTAAATCGATCGGTTTACCCTGGTGGAATAAACCCGCTCAACCCTGTTTGAGTTCGCGGTTTCCCTATGGGGAAGAGATTACTATTCCCAAATTAAATCGCGTCGGTAGAGCCGAGATCTATTTGCGTCGGTTGGGATACGAAAATGTTCGGGTCAGATCGATCGATGATACTGCCAAAATTGAGTTACCATTCGATTTAATTCAACACTTTGTAGCTAATCACAATTTAGCTGAATTAGTGACTACCTTTCAATCATTTGGGTTTATGTATGTCACTCTCGATTTAGAAGGTTATCGTAGTGGTAAGCTCAATCAGGTACTGAATTAGGGGATAGGGAATAGGGAATAGGGAATGGATCCGATTGGAGAGATAGACGCTACAGTTCGGAGGTGGGGAAGATTAGTCAGGATC
>JBJOOY010000027.1:0-5969 GCA_046051065.1 Cyanobacteriota bacterium | reverse complement strand
GGTTTATTGGTTCCGGCTAATCGACCGTTAGCTCTGGCGGAAGCATTAATTCAATTACTAAGTTTAACCCCACAGCAACGACATCAGCTAGGTAAACAATCTCGACAACGAGCATTAGATCTGTTTACTCAACAAAAATGCATTCAGACTTATCTGGATACATATCTTCAGCTAATTCGTCAGGCGCGCATTTTAGGATTACGACAAGAAATTAAAGTATGACCAGTCAGCCACTGCAAAATTTAATCGATTCAATTTATAGTAATTACCCAAATGTTTGCGATCCGTGGGAAATTGTTGCCATTCTTGAGGCTTTAGGCTATACAGATAAAGCGATCGAATTAGAATTCGGTTGTCCGAATGCCCTAATTCTCGGACAATTTATTTATGCTCAGCGAAATCGGTTTTCCTTCGCCGAACCAGCCGATCGAATCACTAGAGCAGCACCAACATTACTGGCAGAATTAAATATCTTTGTTACTCAATTTTCACATAGCTTTGTTTATACCGTCCCATTTATTATTCTCTTAACCCTCAATTATTTACCGATCGATACGAGAGTAGATCTGTTGCCAGCAGAGTTAAATGCACTATTTGGATTTGTGACAATGGCCAGTCTGATTACGAGTAGTGGTTTTGTCCAAATGATCAGTAGACGGGGTTTGTTTTATATGGGATTGCAAGATCCCGTCCAAGCTAATCGGATCTGCACGCCGATTTTATTGATGGGTATTGGCACGACTATTTTTCTAGCTTCGATCGGGATTATTTTTGGTTTCTATCAGGGGATTACGGCAGATAAATATATTATTGTTGCTGGGATTTATTATGTGGTTCTGAGTACGATCTGGATGATGTTTGCAATTGTCGGACTCCAGTACAGATTTGCCGCACCTGCAATTTTAATTGGGGTAACTTGTTGCTTTTTTGTGTTGAGAGTATTTATTGAGTTAAGTGCTTTAGAATCGCAAGTAATTATGATTGTGATCGCTTTTATTTCGCTAGCTACGCTGGCAATCTCTAATCATATTAAATACCAATCGATCGAACCAAAATGTGGGGAATTAGTACCATTACCGAGTCTGAGTATTCTCATCTATTTATTAATCCCCCACTTTTTATATGGCATTGTTTACTTTGGATTTATTTTTGCCGATCGATTAGTTGCTAATCTAACTACTGCTGCTACTTATATTGCCATCCCTGGTAGTAATTTAAGCTATCAGGATAGTATGGACTTAGCGCTATTAAATTTATTGCTAATTGTCCCACTAGTTGAATATTTTAGTTATAAATTGATAATTTATTGGTACGATCGAGCCAAATATATGACACTGGCAGAAATTGATAGTTTAGCTTGGCAATTACAGAAAAGATATTGGTCATCGATCGGACGGATCTTTTTATGGTTTGGATTGCTAATGTCAATTACAATGGTTTTATTGTCAGTGCTCGATCGCAGTCAGAGCGAAAATATTTTGACGATCGTGGGCTGTTTTGGTTATTTATGTTTTGCCGCCGGATTATTTAATACCATTCTGCTCCTCAGTCTCAATCGATTGCGCGATGTCTTAGATATTTTAGCAATCGCGATGGTGATTAATTTTCTACTTGGCTATTTATTGGGGAGTTTATTTGGGGTTTATTTAGCAGTGATAGGCTCGATCGTCGGTGCAATCTTTTTTGCCATTGCC
Source organism: Cyanobacteriota bacterium (assembly GCA_046051065.1). GTDB lineage: Bacteria > Cyanobacteriota > Cyanobacteriia > Cyanobacteriales > Chamaesiphonaceae > Chamaesiphon. Next base: position 4,275 of record JBJOOY010000027.1, on the reverse strand, counting down.
TCTAGTAAGAAGATTCTCAAAGCAATCGATCGAGCTGATTATTGTTATTTTTACAGTGGATATTAGCTACAATTATCTAATCAGATAGATTTGATGTATGGGTGATGGATGAAATAACGATCGTTAAATATAATCCAAACTGGATCGAACTTTTCAATCGAGAATCTGCGTCTATTCGATCTGCATTGGATCGAGATCTTATTATTCGCATCGAGCATTTTGGTAGCACAGCAGTTCCAGGGTTAGCAGCAAAACCGATCGTCGATCTATTAATCGGGGTTCGATCGCTTACAAAAGCTAAACAAATTGCCATTTCTCCACTAGAGCAATTGGGATATGCTTACTGGCTAGAGAATCCCGACTCTCAACGCATGTTTTTTGTTAAAGGTTTACCACCCAATAGTCCACGCACTCATCATCTCCACATGGTTGAGCCAGATAGTGTGTTGTGGGAGCGCTTGATATTTCGTGACTATCTTTGTCAGCATCCAGATGAAGCGGCAAATTATGCTCGATTAAAGTACGATCTTGCCCAGTGTTATGCGAGCGATCGGGAATTATATACAGCAGGAAAAACAGATTATATAGAGTCTGTCATGCAAAAAGCTAAGCAATTATTATTATCTTGATGTACTGAAAATTTAAATAATCTACAGAAATAATCAGGTTAATTTGAGAGATAATGCAAATAGAAACATCACGATTAATTTTGCGAGAATTTCAACAAGAAGATTACCGAGAGCTTGCACCGATACTTGCAGATCCACAGGTGATGCAATTTGCAACTATGGGTACTCTGTCAGTGATACAAACTCAAGCGAGGGTTGAAAGTTTTATGACATCATACACTAAATTTGGATATGGGAAATGGGCTGCAATCTTGAAAGAAAATGGTAAGTTAGTCGGCTATTGTGGAATAGTTAAAGAACAAATTGACGATCGAGAAGAAATAGAGATTGGATATAGATTTGACAAAAGTATTTGGGGTAAAGGTTTGGCATCTGAAGCCGGATTGGCTGCGATCGAGTATGGATTCGATCGATTCAAATTTCCCTATATTCTGGGTTGTGTAGAGCCTGAAAATATTCGATCGGTTAAAGTGTTAGAAAATTTGGGAATGCGCTACAAATCGAAAACAGTATTCAAAGGAGTTAATATGAATATATATCGATTAGACAATAGTAAAAAATAAAATATAATTATGATAACTTGTTATCTTCGCTATATTATCGATCCTTTCAAACTTAGAGAATTCGAACATTATGGAAAACTTTGGATTCCACTTGTCGAGAAGTTTGGTGGAATTCACCACGGTTATTTTATGCCGCATGAAGGTGCTAATAATATCGCTCTTGCCTTATTTTCATTTCCGAGTCTAGCTGCGTATGAAGAATATCGATCGAAAGCAGCACTAGATCCAGAATGTCAAGCGGCAATGGCATATTATCAAGAAACACGATGCTTTCTGAGTTACGAGCGTTCCTTCATGCGCCCCGTGTTTGAGTAAGTGGCGTTGCTGAATGTTGTTTCAACAACCTGATGTCAAATGCTTCCCCGGATGCAGATGCAACTTAGGATTCTTCGCAACCAGAGAGGGCGGGGCGGTTTTTCCGAGTTTGACGTAACTATCGCCAACATCTTTAGCGAATCAAACATTAGCGCGATCTCCAAATAGTAATTTGCGCTGGGTGTGTAACCTGATGAAGACAAGGGAACTATAGATATATCCGAATCTAACCCACAACTATTTCCATTGAAATCAAGTTGCTCAAAAGTCGTACCCAGTCATCAACCGCTTTCTGACTGGCAAAAAACAGGTCTAAAGCTGACATCCAGCCAGCAAGGGCGAGATGTGGTATTGGCGATCGATCTTACCGGAAGTGTGCGATTGAATGACGAAGGGCGGTTGCGCTTAAAGCAAATTATTCAAGATAGTTTGCAACCAGGCGATGCAGTATATGTCGTCCCGTTTGCATCGACGGTGAACCCACTGCAACCGCAAGTCAATTGTTTAGCCTCCGATGCAGCGATTCCTTTTGATGGTAAATCGACAGATATCGATCGTATTCTCCAGGCATTACCACTCAACTCTAGTGATTCCTTACAGAATACGGATATTCAGATTGCTGAATCGACAATTTACAAAGGTTTAGCCCAATTAAATCAGTGTCGGCTCACAGCAAATAAAAGTATTAGATCCCAGTCGGTAGTATGGCTGACGGATGCACCACTATTAACCAAACCAGGCATCAATTCGACTACCTGGGTAGAGACGCCCGCCAATAGCCCCTTTCGGCGGCAAAATTCATCCGAAAGTAGAGAGCGACAAGAATGGCTGAATGCTTTGCCGTTGCAAGTGAGATCGCAAAAAATCGGAAACTACAAATTGAGTGTAGTAGATATTGCACCGACAGTCCAAGAGTTTTGCACCCCAGCACCGGGCGGGCAAGAAACTTGTTTGATTAATGGCTATTTATTCCAACAGCTTTGGCTACCCGTTTTACTGAGTTTGCTGGGCACACTAGTAGCACTATTCGGTAGTATTTTGTGGTTTAGACATTGGCGCAGCCTCCAACAAGCTTGGAAGCTGACAATTACCGATGAGACTGACTCAGAAGCACAGATTTACTATCTTCGCAATCAACAAAGGCTAGGAATTGGTAGCGATATCGAATGTCGAGGGCATGACGTTCGGGGCTACCTGCGACGAGAGGGCAATAAATTGTTCTTAGAACCAGGTGGTGAGTTGCCAATTTATTACCAAAACAGCGAAGTCACTCAACGTCAACTCCTGATGGGTAGATGTATTCGGCTCAATTATCCCCATCAGTCTCGCGACTTGGAATTAACCATCACTATTAACTAACCAGAATCTACCATGTCTCAAACTATTCAACGAACTCTTTGCATCGGCTTAGGTGGCACTGGGCGTGATGTGCTAATGCAGATTCGGCGATTGATAATCGATCGCTATGGCAAGCTAGATGCTTTGCCCGTTGTTAGTTTTGTTCATATTGATGCAGATAAAGGCGCGAGTGACATTTCAGGTTTGAGTACGGGGAATACCTACCGAGGTGAAAATATTTTATTCACACCTGCGGAACGAGTAACTGCAACAATGAGTAGCCAAGAAATCGACCAGTTAATCGCTGGATTGGAGCATCAGGGTGAATTTGACCGTCAGAGTCCCTATGACCATATTAGACGTTGGTTGCCACCACAATTAATTCGGAATGTGAAGGCGATCGAAGATGGTGCTGGTGGGATTCGCCCAGTGGGTAGACTATCTTTTTTTCATAACTACCGTAAAATTAAAGCCGCATTTGAGACTGCCGAAAACCGTACCAGAGGGCACGAACAAGTCATGCTAGGTCACGGATTTAGTGTCGAATCTGGTTTAAACATTTTCGTCGTTGGATCTCTGTGTGGCGGTACTGGTAGCGGGATGTTTTTGGATGTGGCGTATGCACTGCGAAAGGCTTACGGGGATATCGAGAATAAATTAGTCGGCTACTGGGTAATTAGTCCCGAACTGTATGGCGATACGCCTAGCATGAATGCCAATGTCTATGCAGCCTTGAAGGAGTTAAATCATTATGCGGCCAGTAATACTCGGTTTAAAGCCTGTTACGATCCTCAGCAATTGATTTCGGTGGATGAAGATCGTCCGCCGTTTGATTTTACTTACGTGCTGTCTAACCGCACGGCGACAGATTATCGGATTCTGGATAAAAACAAGCTCTGCAATGTCGTCGCTCACAAAATTTTCCTCGACTTTGGTGACGAATTGACTTCGGTAATTAAGAGCCAGAAAGATAATTTCCGCGATAAACTCACCCGTTTAGATAGTCATCCTCGCCGCAATGTCCAACGATATCTAACGTTTGGATTAGCCAAAATCTATTCACCCCAAGAACGGATTGTGGAAATGGCATTGACTAATGTTAGTCGGCGACTGATTAATTTTTGGCTCCGAGGCATCGGGCAAAGTCCAGATCCAGGGCTGTTATTAAATCGCTTCTTATCAAAATGGGGTGATTCTAGTATCGATCGAGAATTTCCCCACCGTCTCCAAGGAATGGTACAAGATAATGGTAAAACATTCGCGCAAGCTCTAAAAACTTGGAATAGCAAAATCGAACAAGAAATAGCGATGCTGAAAACAGCCTCAGATCGATCTCAATTACTCCAACAACTGCGCAGTGATACTCGCGCCCAATTTCGGAAAGTACAACCTGGAGAAACTGATGATATTCGCGGTGCGTGGTTAACCAG
>JBJOOY010000026.1:0-4065 GCA_046051065.1 Cyanobacteriota bacterium | reverse complement strand
AGCGGAAATGCCAATGATGCGAACATTGTTTTGAGGAATCATGGCAACGCTCCTAGAAAACTAGAGAGCATTTATTTTTAAGAGAAAATTTGTTGCGATCGTTCTGGGAAGGTTATCGATCGAGTAAATCTAGATAGTCTTTCTAAGGTAATTAGAGGTCAATTGTTTGTGTAATAAATTTAGGATGTTATGCAGAAAAATTCTGTTTAAATACCTTGTAAAGGGTAGTTATCTGGAAAATGTCAGTATAATAATGTTGATTTGGGGCGTTATACGGAAAAATTCTGTTAAATACTCTATCAAAGGGTGTTATACGGAAAACGTCAGTATAATAAATAGTTAGACCGCAAATGCAGAGATTGCTGCTTCTATTCGTGCAATACCTGAAATAGCTTCTGAATCCCCTGCTCTATCTGAGTTTCATCTAGCTGGGCATAACCGAAAATAAACTCTCCTGTTTTGGGAGCCGTCAAATAGTATCCTTGAGCACTAATCAAGCCAACGCCAACGATCGCTGCCTTTTGAATCGCAATTTCATCCGATAAAGCTGTTTCGATTTTTGCCATCAAATGAATGCCAGCATTTTCGCCGAGAATCGTAACTCGCGAACCAAAATGATATTTTAGAGCGTTCACCAGTATCTGACGACGACGATCGTAGAGATGGCGCATTCGTCGAATGTGTCGTTCAAAATGTCCATCGGTAATGCAATCCATGAGAGCGTATTGTTCTAAAGTTGGAGATTGTCGATCGCATAACCATTTCGCTCGACTCACAACAGGTATCCATGCGGGTGGGACAACCAAATAGCCAATTCGTAAGGAGGGGAAGAGGATTTTGGAAAATGTGCCCACGTAGATGACTGTGTTACTGCGATCGAGTCCTTGCAAAGCAGGAATCGGGCTGTCGCCATACCGATATTCACTGTCATAGTCATCTTCTAGAATCAGCGTTTCTGTTTTCTGTGCCCACTGAAGCAGTGCCAAGCGGCGCGATAAAGATAGTGTTACTCCGGTAGGAAATTGATGGGAGGGTGTGACATAGAGCAATTTGAACGGTTGGCGGTACTGACTCAAGGCTTCTACATCTATCCCTTCTGCATCAACACTCACGGCTTGCAGTTTAGCTCCTTGTCCTTGAAAGCAATGCCGTGCGCCTAAGTAACCAGGATCTTCTAGAGCGACCCAATCGCCAGGATCGATCGTCAGTCGCGCAATTAAATCTAGTGCTTGCTGGGAGCCATTGACAATGATGACTTGCTCCGCGCTGCATTGCACCGCACGGGAGCGACCCAAATAATCAGAGATCGCCGCTCTGAGTGGCAAATATCCAGCCGGATCGGGACTGTAGTTCAAGATTGCCGAAGAATTATCACAGTGCCGCGAGAGTAACCGCCGCCATAATCCGATCGGAAATTGTTCCGCCGCAGGAGAGCCAAATCTAAAACTAATTTCAGCTTCAGGTTCGGGGATTTCCAGTCGATCGACTGCTAAAAGATCGCTGCCAAATCGAGACAGCATTGTTAATTCAGGCAGATCCGATCCAGGTCGATCAATTAATTCAGGTTGTAGATACTCGTCAGGCAATTGGGAGCAAACAAACGTTCCCGATCCACAACGAGCTTCAAAATATCCCTCACTTACCAGTTGCTCGTAGCTTTGGGTCACAGTCGCACGAGATATTTCAAGCGATTTTGCCAAAACACGAGATGGCGGCAATTTCTGGTTTGGCTTGAGACGTTTTTGCAACACAGCATGACGCAGTTCCTCGGCTAGCTACTGGTACAGAGGAATCACGGACGCACGATCGAGGGAAATGACTAAATCCATCCGCCTCCTAATTGGACTGGCATAAAAAATACAAATTGGCTATTGGGTCAGACCAATTTGTCAGCTATTCTAACTCAATAGCCACCTTTCAAACAAGGAGAATCGTCAATGTCCAATCCAGAAACCCTCCAAGCTACCGATCGCAGCAAAGTTAAGAGTCGCCCTCGCTTGGGACACCACGATCGCACCATCGTTAACCAAATCCTGGATGAAGCATTAGTGGTTCATGTCGGGTTTGTCGTGAACGAACAGCCTTTTGTGATTCCGATGGGCTATGGGCGAGATGGCGATCGCCTCTACATCCACGGCTCCACGGCTAGCCGAATGCTCAAAAGTTTGGAACAAGGCGTTGAGATGTGCGTATCGGCAACACTGTTAGATGGAATTGTAATTGCGAGATCGCTCTTCCACCACGAAATGAATTATCGATCGGTGGTGCTATTTGGTCGTGCCACTCTAGTTGAAAGTGAAGAGGAAAAAATGCACGCTCTAAAGGTGCTGTCGGAACAGATTATTCCAGGACGATGGGAGCAAGCCCGCACCCCAACGCCCCAAGAAGTCAAAGGAACGACTGTGCTGGCTTTCCCAATTGAAGAAGGCTCTGCCAAAATCCGCAGCGGCGAACCCCATGACAACGCCGAAGATTACTCGCTACCGATCTGGGCTGGACAATTGCCCCTTAAAATAACGGCGGGTTCACCTATTGCCGATCCCAAACTTTCCGCCGATATTGCTGCCCCAGCGAACTTAACGAACTATCACCGAGGAGCATAGCAAGATGAAGTTTTTGGTCATTAAACATGTTGTCGTAGAAGGACTGGGAGTCTTTGAACAGTTTTGTCATGATGCTGGTATTGAGATCGATACGGTCGAACTTGAAAAAGGCGATATCTTCCCAAACTTAGAAGGTTACACGGCACTATGGATCATGGGTGGCCCGATGAATGTTGGCGATGAAGTAGAATTTCCCTGGTTGGTCGAGGAAAAAGCCTTCATCCGAAAAGCTGTTCGAGAGCTAAATTTACCCTATATGGGTGTTTGCTTGGGTGCACAACTGCTAGCCGATGCGTTGGGTGGAGAAGTAAAACCGATGTCAGCCACTGAAGTCGGTCTTCTGCCCATTACCATGACCTCAGATGGATTGCATCATCCACTCATGACAGGATTACCAGCGACGCTTAATGTACTTCAGTGGCACGGACAAGAGGTAAAACAGATACCAGCAGGATCGAAACTACTTGCGTCTTCCTCTCATTGCCAAGTTCAAGCTTATGCAGTCGGCGATCGTGCCTTTGGGCTGCAATTCCATAGTGAAGTAACCGATGCAACAGTAGAAGACTGGGTAAAAATTTCTGCCTATCATGCCGATTTAGAAGTGACATTGGGTTCGACTGGTGCTGACGATCTAAAACAGGCAGTTAGCCAGCATCTGACAGCGATGAACAGTGAAGCTAAAATTATATTTGATAATTTTCTGAGAATTGTGGAAGGTCGATCTCGATAGTAAAATTAGGGCAGAGTCGGCGACTGATGCAGACTCTGCTTTTGTCAACGAGCATGGTGGAAATTGCGGTCTAACAAGCCCGTTGCACACCGACCGTATTGAGCTTCTTCGTTGAGTCCGAAAGGTTACTAGCGGCGGGTGAACGGGGTCGTTATACGGCTACAGTCAATCCAGTAAAAGAAACAATGAATTTACAAAGTCTCCAGGGGACAAAAAATGTTAGACCTGCTGAGGGCTGGGCTTACAATCAATTTAAAGTTACCGATTTATTCAAATTGGCTTGGAGAGACGATGAAGCTAATGCCAATAGACCTGAAAGGTACGACTTGATTCTGCTGCGGCAACATGGATACGTTACGCATTTAGTCAAAGTTCTGAATCGTCAGGCTGAACGTGACGACGATCCAAATGTGTTTAATATCTACCGTATTGTTGAAGTTGTGTGGTCGATCGATTGTAGCAATCCACCTACGTCAGCTAGAGCAGAAGTCATATTTGGCTATCCAGAAGTTCAGGATTATATGGGTGGTGATGCCATGAGGCTGGAGGATTTGCCCACTTTTAAAAAAGCCTGGGATTCTAAAGATGGGCTTTCTGCCTTTCAAAAACACGTTCAGTCCTCACTTACAGACATTTAGGACACAGAAGGTATGAAGGCTTGCTATACTTGGAATGTATTTAGGTTAAGTGTTTACTATGAAGTACCCTTTCCACACCGAATCAAAGCCAGTT
>JBJOOY010000025.1:0-6121 GCA_046051065.1 Cyanobacteriota bacterium | reverse complement strand
CATCCCCGCTTTTTCCACGCGGTTTTGCTTAATCGCCCTCCGTTTTGTTTGTAAGCTTTAAAAGCAGGATTTATATTTTGATCCTCATCTCTTCGGGCTTCTCCCTTTTGATGCTTACCTTTCTTCGATGGGCTTTTGCCTGAGCTGTGACCACCTTTTACTGTGCCCCCTCCTGCCAATAATGTTGTCTGTTGTGTATTTATAAAATGCTGACTTGTCGGACGTAATTCAAGAGCTAATGCAGATAAATTAGAGCCAGCAGCAATAGAAATTGCAATGACGATAATTGTATCAAATTTAAATTTCATATTTTCTCCTATGGGATAGTTTACAAAGGGAGCATGTCACTTTTTAGGTAAGAAGTTAGCGGTGATAAATTAAATTACTTCTCTCCCAACACCCTCGGAATGTGTTTTTTAGGATATTACTAACAGTACACCCCTACAGATTTAACTGTGTAGGGGTGCTCTTTATTGTTACCCTATGTTGTGGCAGTAATAATGTTTACGTATTGGTGCAAGATCTGAGTAATCCGATCTCAGCCCGATCTGCACGGTTCAATATCAACCGATTCCGCCCATAGGAGTACCAAAATCCTGAGTCCAGAATATGCTGCCATTATCGTTAGTAGCAGAGCCAATCCCGATATTTTCCAACTGAGGATTGAGAATATTTTTGCGGTGCCCAGGGCTATTCATCCAACCATCCATCACTTGAAAGGCATCTTTTTGGCCATACGCAACATTTTCAGCCGCACGAGAAAAAAGAAAACCCTCATCTTTAATCCGACTGTCGAATTTACTGCCATTAGATCCATCATGGCTCATTCTGCTATTAGCAGCTTGATCTAGGCTATGTGCGTCAGCAGCTCGATCTAATTTCTCATTTAACTTGAGCGGCTTGGCTCCAGCTTTAGAGCGTTCCTTGTTAACTAAATCGAGAATCTGATTGTCAAATTTATCGTTAATGTTGTTTGCCATTTTTTTAGATTAATTGAAAGTACTTTTACTACCCTAAAATACTAATTTTTTTTTGTCAAACAGATGTAAATTTTTATCAAAATAATGTGTTTCAACAATACATAAGCTGACATTCATAGAATTAAAAACCGAGCTATTGCTAGCTCGGATAAATACAATTCAAGAATATTTTTGATCTGGTAGAAACATTACCTAACAGTTATGAAAATCAAACTTCTAATCTGATAGCAGTCATTTCAACATAGTTCTAGATCGACTCATCTAACTTACATAATTAATGCATAACCATGGGATTTTGAGGCGCACTCATCATGTCTGAAACACCCATGGGATTTTGAGGCGCACTCATCGGATCGTTCATTGGTTGGTTCTTCACATCACCCATGATCGGATTATTGGCCATATCTCCGACTTTTTGACCATCCTTTGGAGCAAAAGCCATCTTCATGTCCATTGGGTTTTTACCACCACCCTTCACTGGATCTTTAGCTGGCTGAAGATCTTTGGCATCACCAACTGTGGTATCTCCCAAAATATCTTTACCCATTTTTTTGTTGCCAAAATCTTTGTTCTTGGCAAAGTTATTTTTGTTCTTGCCAAAATCTTTGTTCTGACCAAATTTCTTTTTGTTACCAAAGTTCTTTCGCTCACCAAAGTTCTTTTTCCCGTCTTTCTTCTTGTCGCCGACACAGTTCTTCGGATCCTTAGCTGGTTCCATCGGATTTGCTGGTGGAACCATCGGATCGGGATTTGCGGCTACAGGTGGGGTCATTGGATCCATAGGTGCAGGTGCAGGCGCGGGTGCAGGTGCGACCTCGGGACCACCAAAAGCCTCAGCCCAGAATAGTTTTCCAGTACTGTCAGCAACGGTTCCCAGTCCTGCCTCTTCAAAGTTAGGGTTGAGAAGTTTACTGCGCTCGGTAGGGTCATTCAACCACTGTGCAACCACCTCTTTGACATCCTTTGGACCAGCAGCGATCGCTTCACCGACATTAGTAGACGCAAAGCCAGCCTCTTTAGCCCGAGTGGCAACAGTACTACCATCAGAGCCTGTTGGGCTCAAATTCATATTCTTAGCCATGTCTAGTGCATGGCGATCGGCAGCATCATCCCTTTGACCGCTGTCTTTGAGAGGCTTAATTCCAGATTTTGTACGTTCTGCATTGATTAATTCGAGAAGTTGCCCGTCTAAGCCTAATTCTACTAATTTTGGTTCATTTGCCATTATTTTTAATTATTTGATAACTCGTATTCAGTGACTACCTTAAGATAATTAAATATCTTTGTCAAGACAATATCCTTTCACAATATCTAAATATTCAGAGAAATAATATTTTAAAAAGCTGAGAATATTTACTTTAATCTCAGTCGCAGCAAAGATCTCAAGAAATAAAATAATAGATTTTAAATATTAATCTATTTTTGTGTTTTCCAAAGAAAAAGCGATCTTTTATCTATCTTAATGCGATCTTACTCACAAATAAAATGTGATTTGTCACACATTTGCGCCTATTTACCTAATAAAAAAGGTGAGCTTATGCCCACCTTAAATCTAAATTGAATTAGTAAATTAATTAGCCTAAAATAGCTTTTGCTTTGGCAATAACGTTATCAACAGTGAAGCCGAATTTCTCCATCACAATGCCACCAGGCGCTGAAGCACCGAATCGATCGATTGTCACTAATCCGCCTTCAGTACCGATGAAACGGTGCCAGCCCATGCTACAAGCGGCTTCCACAGCGACACGTTTGGTCACGGCTTTTGGGAGGACTGATTCTTGATAAGTCGCAGCTTGAGCATCGAATAATTCCCACGAAGGCATCGAGACGACGCGGACTTTCTTACCTTCAGCGGTGAGTTTTTCGGCTGCGGTGACACAAAGGTTGACTTCGGAGCCAGTACCAATCAAAATGATGTCAGGCGTACCTGCGGCATCGACGATCGTGTAAGCACCTTTAGCTACGCCATCGATCGAAGTTCCGGCTAAATTAGGCAGGTTCTGACGGGATAATGCCAGCAGGGTAGGAGCTTGTTGATTTGATTTCTCGATCGCGACTTTATACGCACCAGATGTTTCGTTACCGTCGGCGGGACGAATAACGGTTAAATTGGGGATAGCGCGTAAGGACGCGATGGTTTCGATCGGTTGGTGCGTAGGGCCATCTTCACCCTGTCCGACGGAATCGTGAGTCATTACCCAGATCGAGCCGACTTGGGATAGTGCTGAGAGACGAATTGCCGCCCGCATATAGTCAGTGAAGATCAGGAAGGTTGCACCGTAGGGGATTAAACCAGAGTTGTGCAGTGCCATCCCATTACAGATTGCACCCATCGCATGTTCGCGCACACCGAAGTGAACGTTACGATTTTGGAATGCACCTTTTTGGAAATCGCCCGAACCTTTGAGTTCGGTGAGGTTGGAGTGAGTTAAGTCAGCAGAACCGCCGATTAAACCAGGTAAAACGGGTGCGAGTTTGTTGAGACAAATCTCAGAGTGTTTGCGGGAAGCTACCGCTTTATCTGCGGGGGTATAGGTGGGCAATACGCTATCCCAACTTGCGGGAAGTTTGCGGGAGATCAAACCTGCAAATTCGGCTGCTTCCTGAGGATATTTGGTTTTGTAGGCAGCCAGCGCAGCCGTCCATTCGCCTTCATATTTAGCACCACGATCGATCGCTTGGCGCATATGTGCGACGGCATCGGCGGGTAATTCAAAGGGTGCGTGTTCCCAGCCGAGGTTTTCGCGGGTGAGTTTGACTTCATCGCCGCCTAATGCCGCACCGTGGATGCCAGCGGTGTTAGATTTGTTAGGGGAGCCATAACCGATGATCGTGGTGACTTTAATCATCGTGGGTTTGTCGGTGACTTTTTTCGCTGCTTCGATCGCTGCAGCGATGCCAGCTAAGTCAGTGTTACCATCTTTGACGTGGAGTGTATGCCAACCGTAAGCTTCATAACGCTTAGAGACATCTTCGGTGAAGGCAACATCGGTGGAACCATCGATCGAGATGTGGTTATCATCGTAGAGTACGATCAGTTTACCCAATCCCCAGTGACCCGCGATCGAAGCCGCTTCACCAGAAATCCCTTCCATGTTGCAACCATCACCGACGATTACGTAGGTATAATGATCGACAATCGTGGCATCGGGCTTATTAAATTTAGCCGCTAAATGAGCTTCAGCCAAAGCTAAGCCTACACCATTAGCAATCCCTTGACCTAGAGGTCCAGTAGTTACTTCAACTCCAGCAGTCTCAAAGTTTTCGGGGTGTCCGGGGGTGCTAGAACCCCACTGACGGAAATTTTTGATGTCTTCAATACTGACACTATCATAACCAGTCAGATGTAACAGCGCATACTGGAGCATGGAACCATGTCCGGCAGATAATACAAACCGATCGCGGTTGAACCATTGGGGGTTCTTCGGATTGTATCGCATGTAATTTTGCCATAGCACATAAGCCATGGGAGCCGCACCCATTGGTAACCCTGGGTGTCCAGATTTCGCTTTCTCGATCGCATCAACAGCGAGAAAGCGAATTGAATTAATCGAAAGTTGGTCTAAGGATTGAGCAGCTACAGGCATGATGTATGTATATTGATTAAACTACTGGCTAAAATGCGGTGCTAATGGCACCATTAGGCAAATACAGACTACATCTAAGTAACGAGGTTCGAGTTTGGGATGGCAGCATGGGGATGAGTTAGATCGATACTCGATCGACATCACACAACAACGTCAAACTGATACTTGTAAATATATCTGCGTTAATTTTAACAATTGCTAACCATCATCCCATTTGGTGGAAGCATGAGCAAGGGTATCGAATTTAATTTAGCTGATAACCTAACCGGATTGCAGGTGGTGGTTCACAGTCGCAAATAATCCTGTAATGCTTTCACTTCTAGAGGTTGAGATTGCAGGGATTTAATTGCAGCGACGGTAGCTTTAGCGCCAGCGATCGTGGTCACAATCGGTATTTTATATGCTAGTGCCGTGCGGCGAATTAATTTACCATCTGCTTGAGCTTCTTCGCCAGAGGGAGTATTAATAATCAATTGGATTTGTCCATTTTTGATAATATCTAATACATTTGGCCGACCTTCATGTAGTTTTAAGACCGACTCAACCACCAATCCCTTCTCTGCCAATACCTTTTGAGTTCCAGCAGTAGCAATAATTTTAAAGCCCAGCGATATGAAATCCCGAACTACCGGCACTAGAGCTAGTTTATCTCGATCGGTTGCCGAGACGAATACTTTACCAGTTAGGGTGATTTTCTGCCCTGCTGCGAGTTCGGCTTTGGCATAAGCGCGCCCAAACCCCTCATCTATGCCCATTACTTCTCCCGTAGATCGCATCTCCGGCCCTAAAATCGGATCGGTACCAGGAAACTTCTCAAAAGGTAAAACGGCTTCTTTCACCGCAATATGGGTGGGAATCACTTCCTGAGTATAATTCAATCCCACCAACGTTTCGCCAGACATGATTCGTGCTGCATAGCCAGCTAAAGGTACCCCAGTTGCTTTCGCGACAAATGGCACAGTCCGCGAGGCGCGAGGATTTGCCTCGAGAATGAATACCTGCTCCCCTTGGACGGCAAATTGAATATTCATCAGTCCAATTACCTTCAACGATCGAGCGAGTTTCACCGTCCACTCGCGAATTGTGGCTAAAGTAGCATCTGTTAGGGACACATAGGGGACCGAACAAGCCGAATCCCCAGAGTGAATCCCCGCTTGCTCGATATGCTCCATAATTCCGCCGATGACTACCATCCCAGATGCGTCCGCGATCGCGTCTACATCGACCTCGATGGCATTCTCTAGAAACTTATCGATCAAAATGGGGTGATCTGGCTCAACCTGTACCGCATAAACCATATAGCGTTCGAGTTCGCTATCCGAATAAACGATTTCCATTGCCCGTCCCCCCAATACATAGGACGGACGGACAACCACAGGATAACCGATCCGATTTGCCACATGCAGCGCATCATCAAAATTTCGCGCCATCCCATTAGCTGGCTGCTGAATATTTAACTCCCGTAAGACTTGCTCGAATCGTTCCCGATTTTCCGCCATATCGATCGAGTCTGGCGATGTACCCCAAATCTTCGTCTCCACCAATTCACTCTCT
>JBJOOY010000024.1:0-3827 GCA_046051065.1 Cyanobacteriota bacterium | reverse complement strand
CTCTCGACGGTCAGCGCCAAACGATGAAGGAACGCCAAATGTTTCTGCAAATTCACACTCGAGTCTTGCGCCAACGGCAAGGGCATTCGCAGACAATAGAGGATTCTACCCAGATTGAGTGGGATGCGATCTTAAAATTATTAGAACAACAACGCCAACAGCAACAGTCAGAATTAACTCAGACTGAAGCTGATATTCAGCAGCTAAGATCGACACTCGAACAAGCTAAAGCTAGAGTCGAACAACAAGTAAATTCTTATCTTTATGAATCTCAAGAAGTCCAACAACTTGAATGTCAACATCAATCGACCAAACAAATATGCACAGAATTAGACACTAAAATTAAACTGTATCAGGAGATGATTCAACCACTCCAAGAGCATATCAATGTATTTAAACAGCAGTTGGGCAACTTAGCTGATGCGGCTGGACAACAGCCAGAACGTCAACACGCCATGCAGCAGATTGAATCTTTGTTGCATCATCTGGTTCAAGGTATGCCGATGTAAGAGTTGCAGTTCATTACTACAGTCGTTATTCTCGCACGACAATCCATTTGCCGGATACTTCAGCCGCTAATCCCTGGCTGAAGGTAGAGGTGCGCGTGCGGTTTGGTGCATCGATTAAGGCAATCGTATCTTCGATCTGGCTGAATGTGGGCATTTTACCTAATGCTTGGCTCAGAAATCGCCGGATTGCTCGCCGCTGTAAGGCAAGTGGTACAGATTGCAGCAGCAACCGATCGAGTTTAGTTCCCACCCCGCCGCTGGCTCTGACATACAAATCTTCAGCTAACAATTCTAAGCATTCGACATCAGCTCTTAATAGCTCTCCAGTCCGAGCTAAATGGCTTTCGATCTGGGGATTGAACTCTGCGGCTAGTTGGGGGATAATTTCGGTCCTCAGCCGCACGCGGGCATACTTGCGATTGAAATTATAAACATCTTCCCATACGGGTAATTGATAATCTCGGCAAAATTCACCTGTTGCCGATCGATTAATCTCTAGCAATGGTCGAACTAAGGTAATCTCTGGTGTCAATGCTCGCCGCCAAGTTAGGGCGCTCAAACCATCAGCACCAGCACCGCGAATGAGATTGTAAAGCAAGGTTTCTGCGCGATCTGTCTGGGTATGGGCGGTGACGATATAATTACTCCCGATCGTTTGGGCGATGTTGATCAACGCCTGATATCGCCACTCTCTGGCTGCGGCTTCGGTTTCGGGGAGATTAGTGGTAGTTTCACAATGGAAGGGTAATTGCCACATGGCAGCGACTTGTTCTACTCGCTCGGCAATCCCAATATCCTGCTGCCAACCATGATCGCAATGTCCGACTGCTAATTGCCATTGCCAGCGTGATTGCAGATCTCGCAGTAATTGACCCAAACACAGGGAATCCTGACCGCCAGAGACTGCCAGTAAAATGTTTGCGCCAACGGGCAGTAACTGTCGAGCGATCGAAGTCTGGTGAAGTTGACTGTGGAGTGAAGTCCAAGGCATCCGTCAAATAGCTATTTACTATACTATCAAGTTATGATTTTCGGTTCGATCGGCTGCTGGTAATGTTTAGATTGTGTTGCATCTAACTTCGCCGCAGGATATTATCTCCGCAGCGAAGAAGTGCGCCAATGAGTAAATATGTTGAGCCATTATACCAATGTTGAGGGAACTAGTCTCTGGATATAACTGGAATGAGCCATTAAGGTTTACTAGTAGAGTTTTGCTCGATCGATCTCTAATGTCGATGCGATCGAAACTTTATTTACTGGGTTGCGGTGGATAATTATTTATTTGATAGTTTGGTTTTAATAAAAAATGCAGCGAATTAATGAGAATACCTTTGAAATTATTAAAGATATTATTGCCCGTAATTTAGAGATCGATCGAGAGACAATTGACTTAGAGTTTGCATTTCATCATTTTATCGATCGCATAGCAGAGCATCGCCAAAAGCTCTCTGGCAATGAAAACTTATTAGATTATATCGAGGCTGCCAATATTTATATGGATTTATCTGAAACTTTTAATCTACATTTTTTTGCAGATTTTACTGATTGCACTTGTATTACAGTCGGCGATTTAGTAAATTTAATTCAATCAAAATTGAAAACTTAGGTAGAGCGATCGATAATTTTTGGGTGCGATCTTTGATATTTGAGATTTAGTAATATTTAACAATTTAGTAGAGTAGATCCCCCTGAAGGATCGGATGATTGCTATTCAATTCCAAGAGTAATCTTCGGGAATCAAGTCGTTAGGTGCAAATAAATGTGGACTCATTGGTGCAGAGGCTGTGTCATACCAAGACTCTAGCAGATCCTGAGTTTCCTGCATTTCGTCAACTGAGAGATTGCGGGGAATGATAATGCCGATACTGCGATCGGGAATTGCCACATAATAACCATCGGGAAAGTATTTGTCTAAGTAGGGTGAAAGTAAGATTCGCGACGAGCCAAATCCATCATCATGCATCATAATCGCCCAAATCACGCTCCCATCTTGGCGGAGTTTCTGGTGCGTCCATAATTCTTGAGATGCCACTTTCAGGTTGATTGCGGCTCGTTGCTGCCAATTAATTCCTTCATTTTCCCAGACATCGACCATTTCGGTGGTTACTTCTTGGTAAGAAACTCGTCCCCGCTGGTTTCGATTGACGACAATCCAAGTGAGAGCGTAATCACGAACGGGTAATTTTTCATGGGGAGAGTCCCAGAGTTTAGAACGGAGCGATGTAGAGTGGATAATCAATGGCATTAAGCGATCGATTGCATCAATGATAGTTTCCGACATGATACGGCTTTAGATGTGGTACTACTTACTTTAGTTAGAGTACCCACTCGATCAACATCTTCATGCACTCCATCCAGAATACTTTGAGGGCATAGGCGGTGAGGAAAGTACTTTCAAAATATCAAATCAGACCTGAATTCAACAACGCTCGATCGACTTTAAGGATAGAAACTAAGCTGGGGTAATCCGATGTGTTCCTCCCAGCCCATCATGAGATTGAGACACTGAATCGCCTGTCCGGCTTGACCTTTAATCAGATTATCGATCGCTGACATCACAATTACTCGTCCTGTGCGCGCATCAACTTCAACGCCAATGTAGCACAAATTAGTTCCGGCTGCCCATTTTGTTTGGGGATAAACTCCACCTGCTAATATTTTCACAAATGGTGAAGAACGGTAGAAGGATTGGTAAATCGTAATCAGATCTTCTGTTACTAACCCAGGATCGCGGATGTTAGCATAGACAGTTGCTAGAATTCCGCGCACCATCGGCATTAAGTGGGGCGTAAATTGCACCTTGACCTCATGACTGGCGAGATCGCCACAAATTTGCTCGATTTCTGGCGTATGGCGATGTCCGGCAACACTGTAAGCACTGATGCTATTATCTGCTTCTGCTAAGAGGAGATGAGTCTTTGCTTGTCTGCCGCCGCCTGATGTGCCCGATTTAGCATCGATGATGGCGGTGTCTGCGTCGATTAAACCCTGCTTGAGTAAAGGAGAGATGGCTAGCAGACTTGCAGTCGGGTAACAGCCGGGACAGCCAACAATTTTGGCATTTCTAAGTTTCGATCGATAGAGTTCGGGCAAGCCGTATACTGCCATTGTGGCTGTCTCGCGATCTGTCCGAGGAATTTTGTACCATTGAGTATAAATATCGAGGTCGCTAAAGCGATAATCTGCGGATAGATCGAGTACGCGACAACCTTTAGCTAACAATTTTGGCGCTAGCTCGCAGGCTAAACCATTCGGGAGCGCGAGAAAGACGACCTGACAGCGATCGGCAATGCGATCGATTTCGATTGATTCGATCGT
>JBJOOY010000023.1:0-4628 GCA_046051065.1 Cyanobacteriota bacterium | reverse complement strand
CAGTCGCTAATGACTCCCGCAACCACACATCTAACTGCGCCGCCGTCGTAATTAACCCACCTTCCACCAATGCTTCCAACCCTTCCGAATAACTATAAGCTCCCACCGGCAAGGCTGGACTGGTAAATTGCAGCAAACTCAGCAAAGCAGTGTCATTCACGAGAGAATAGGGAATAGGGAATAGGGAATAGGAATACTGTCAACTCTCCACTGTCTAATGATGATGCTCGTAAGCGCCAGCTTGAGGCTGAAATGGGCGCTCTAATTCTACTACGGTCAAACCTCGGTGGTGAAGTAAATCATGTAATACAGAATCTGGCAAGAGGTAGAGCTGATGTTCGGTAACTTCTAACGGTACATGACGATTACCTAGATGATAAGCCGCTTGTAATAGGTCGATCGATCGCACCGCCGTCACCGCCATCACTCGCTCCGGTTCTGCCACGATTTCCACTACAAATGAGCCATCTTCAGACTGCAACCTGTCGCCTTGACGGAGGAATATTCCCCGCTCTAACTGGAGATAAACCTCAACATTACCAATCGTAGTAAAGGGACAACGAGAGCGTTGACGCTCCTCGGCGGTTAATGATAGTCGATCGGTTGGCATCAAGTCACTGCGACGATCGAGTTTGGCATTCAAAACAGTGGGCATCATAGCTCGCCTGGGTTTATCGATTTAAACTTATTTGAGTGCTTCCCGCAACCGCAATAATATTGCCGTTTGACAGAGATTGATCGGTAAAAGTGAAATTCCTTCTAATCGAGATTGAACCCAACCGTCGCCCCAATACCATTCATGATAGCCATCGATTCCCTGACCGAGCAACAATTGCAGAGATTGAGAATTGACTCGATCGACTTGAAGTTTAACCTTAACTGGCCCCAAACTAGCTTGAAATTTAGTATTTACAGTGAGTAAATCCTGGTTGGGAAAACTTATTTGCTGCGGAAAGAGCCACTTGCTCAGAGCCGGAGGCGATAATAATCGATCGCGAATCGTACTAGCAGAAGCGGGAACTTCAATCCGTAGCTCACTTCGTTGGAAATTACCGAGCATGATAGAGTTACGATTGGAGGTAATATTGCTATCATAACAATCTTCAAAATTAATTGAGATATTTCTGGAATTATCGATATCGCTGTTGTAGCTATAGTTAACTCTAAAAATTCATAATTAACTACTAACTCAACCGAATATCCCTTTTGTTGATACTTCAGTCGCAAAAAAACATGAAAATATTCTCACACTCACACCCTGTGCTCGATCTAACGAAGATGGCGATCTTGCTTGCTTGCGCAACTATCGGTTTATCGCTCCCAGCTCAGGCAGATCAGGCTGTGGTCAACGAAACCATCCAAAACGCGGTTGTTACGGGTAACAATAACAGTGTCAATCAAAGTAACAATACCTCGATCCGGAATGGTCGTCGTGGTGGCACTGGCAACCAACCAACATCCAACCGTACCGTTCAAAGTGCCGATGTATTAGGCGATAACAACACAGTCGATCAATCTAATCGTACTCGCGTTGAGAATTATGAGCGTCGGAGCAATTAAGATCGACACACACCCGTCGATCTCTAACCGAATTATTACCTCGATCGTCGATGTCTAAATATCAACTCTCGATTTCTAGCCTCGCATCTACTCTTTACCTATGAGGTAATTATTATGTTTAAGCGTCAGATTGGTTTAATGGTGATGGCATTTTTGGTGCTGTCGCCCAGTCTAGTTCATGCCAACGATGCCGATGATGATGACTATATATCAGTTGGCAATGTCCAAATTCAGCAAAATCAGACGGGGACTAGTGTTAAAACCCCGAACATTCAGATTGAAACCCCTAAGACGGCTGACAAAACGATTTTAAATCGCAATAATCGTCAGCGCAATCGGCCTGCGATCATCCGCCGTGGACAACCTAGTCCTCAATCAGGGAATATTTTCAATCAGCGTGTCGAACAACGGAATGAGACTGTAACAACAACTAACAATCCCTCCGTATTTCGCAGCTCGACCACTAATCGATCGAGTAATGGTTCGGAATCCGTCAGCCAACAACGCCATTCGGTCAATTGTAGTGGTGGCGGTTCGGTGCAGCAATCTTCAACTACTACCGTTAACGGACGTACGGTTCATTCGGAATCTAGTTGTCCATAGTGAATAATGGGCGTATCTTTGCGTCCATTTTTTCACTCTTACTGATATTAAGTTGAATATCACTGACCGCGATCGATTAATGTTTTACCTAACACCATGATTGCTCGTTCGGTGGATTGGAAAGTAGTTCGCGAATATTAGCTTCGATGACGCGATAACCCACATTACCATTCAATCGCTGGCGACCTTCGTTAAAAATTAGTGTCGGGCTCACTGTAACATTATGTTCTTTGGTGAGGTCGAAGTCTCGGGAGAGTTCGGCGTATGCTGCCCCACTCTCAATTTCTGCTTTGATTTTATTAATCGGTAATTTTAATTCTTTGGCGATTCGCAGTTGAACTTGACGATCGGAAATATCTGCTAGTTCTGTAAAAAAAGCCTGTCGAAATGCCCAAGTTAATTTTTCCATCGGGCTAGTCTCATCTTTACTAGTAATTAAACCCCGATCTTCGAGCAACTTAACCGCTCGGAGAAATAGATGGCAAGAGGTGGAAGAAGTCGGAATCGATCGAGTCCAAATATCTGGATGGATGGAGATATGATTAAACTTAGTGCCAACTTCTCGGACATGATGACTGTAACCCGCAAACCCGCCTCGATCTTGCCACCGCTGCTCTAGTTTGCGCTGAGCATCGCCAAAAACTGGGGTAAAATGAGGCTCGATCGAAATTTGCGTAGGAAATTTTGCTTTCAACTCATCCAGTCGAATCTGGGCGATATATGCCCACACGCATAATACATCAGAAAAATAAAAAATTCTAATTGGTTCCATATCTCTAGAGTCGATCGATCGGGTGAATTGGGTTCCCTACCCCTAAATCGTAAGTCTAAATGGCGACATAACATCATCATGGGGTCTAAAACAGGATAAATTTAAATAGATTTATCAGCTCAGACTGTCCCGATCTATCGAGCGATGTCATGTATATTCAACATAAGACGAGCGCCTTAATTCAGTCTGCATCTGGAATTTTAGTGAAGATCGACGACGGGTTTAGATATTAATTGTTTGCGAGACGGGCTGGGATGTTACAATCGCTCCAATATTATATTTAGATACTCAGTCTTGTGGCTGTTGTGTCCCGAACTTCGATCGGGAAAGTCGATCTCCCAAGACTTGTTTTAGCAAGGGTGACAATCAGATTCTCTAACGTCAACTAATATCTATATCAATTTGGAAGCGAATGTTAACAGTGGAAGAGCGATTACCGTCATTAATTCAAAAACGACTCGAAGCGGAAATTCAACAACGTCCCTTACTATTTCCTTGGGAAACAGAACTCGATGACGATGAAATATCCGAGGTAGAATATGAACATCTTAAACTGATTAGCATCCCCACCCCCCTGGCTGAATTGACTAGCGATCGGTGAGAATGACTAGTTGATCGAAAATAATTATCCAATTTAGCAAGACTTAATCATAAAATAACGATCGCAAGATCTTCACACTACGACATGACCATGGCTAATTATCGGATTGAGAAAGACTCGATGGGCGAACGTCAGATTCCTGAATCTGCCTATTATGGAATTCAGACTCTGCGCGCGATCGAAAATTTCCCAATTAGTGGCTTGAAACCACTGACTACCTATGTTGATGCTTGTATCTTAATCAAAAAGGCAGCCGCGATCGTGAATGGGGATTTGGGTTGTATTACACCCGAACTCAGTCAATCCATTGTCAAAGCAGCGGATGAAGTATTGCAGGGTAATTTGCGCGAGCAGTTTGTGGTCGATATTTATCAAGCTGGTGCGGGGACTTCCCACCACATGAATGTCAATGAGGTTTTAGCCAACCGCGCGCTGGAATTATTAGGAGATGTCAAGGGTAATTATCAGCGGGTGAGTCCCAACGACCATGTAAATTACGGACAGTCTACCAATGATGTGATTCCGACGGCAATTCGGGTGGGAGGATTGCTGGCGCTGACACATACTTTATACCCTGCGCTGGATCGGGCAATCGCGGCGTTGGACAAAAAGACGGTAGAATTTCACTCGATCGTTAAATCGGGACGCACCCACATGCAGGATGCTGTCCCGGTGCGGTTGGGCGATAGTTTTGGCGCATTCGCCCAAATCTTCCGCGAGCATCAGGTGCGAATTACGACGGCAGCGGCGGATTTAACTAAGTTAGGCTTGGGTGGAAGTGCGGCGGGGACTGGGATGAATACCCATCCAGAATATCGATCGAAAGTTGCCCAGATTTTAGGCGAATTAATCGGACAACCCCTGACAGTCGCACCGCATTTAATGGCGGCGATGCAGAGTATGGCACCGTTTATAAATGTATCTGGCAGCCTGCGAAATCTCGCCGCAGACTGTGTGAAAATCTCCCATGACCTACGCTTGATGGATTCGGGGCCAAAAACGGGTTTAAAGGAAATTCAACTGCCTCCCGTCCAACCTGGCTCGTCGATTATGCCAGGGAAATATAATCCGGTGATGGCGGAAATGATGTCG
>JBJOOY010000022.1:0-2973 GCA_046051065.1 Cyanobacteriota bacterium | reverse complement strand
TCCCCGAAACTCAATCGGCAGAAAAGATCGAAGCATTGCGTACCCTCGGCGCAGAAGTCCGCACAGTGCCCGCTGTACCTTATAAAGATCCGAATAATTATGTCAAATTATCGGGTCGAGTTGCGGCTGAATTAGCCAATGCTGTCTGGGCAAATCAGTTCGAGAATCTGGCAAATCGGCTCGCTCACTATGAAACCACTGCTCCTGAAATCTGGGCACAGACAGATGGCAAAATTGACGCTTGGGTATCATCGACAGGAACTGGCGGTACTTTGGCAGGGGTGTCTTTATTTCTCAAACAGAAAAATCCAGCGATTAAAACCATACTTGCCGATCCGATGGGCAGTGGGTTGTATAGTTATGTAAAAACTGGGGAAATTAAACTCGAAGGAAGTTCGATTACTGAGGGAATTGGCAATAGTCGGGTGACAGGAAATATGGCAGGTGTACTGATCGATGATGCTATCCAAATTGACGATCGAGAGTGTATTGAAGTAATCTATCAACTCTTGCGGAAAGATGGTTTATTTATGGGTGGCTCGGTCGGCATAAATGTCGCCGCCGCCGTAAGATTGGCCAAACAGATGGGTCCCGGACACACGATCGTGACAGTATTGTGCGACGGTGGGGCAAGATATCAATCAAAGCTATTCGATCGAGCCTGGTTAGCGACCAAAGGATTGATAATTGATTAAAATTAAAATTGAGTTTATGGGGAAAATGTAGCGAAAGCGGAATTTTGCCCATAAACCCAGGAGAGCCTAACATCAAAGCAAAATAAAACCGATCAGTGTAATTTATTACTCTCGATCGGTTCTGTCTATTCAATTAGATATTTAGCTATTTATTCCAAATACTTTTGGCAGCTTTCTGCTCGGCTTCATATACTTTTTCTTCAGCATTTTCTTCTTTATTTTCAGCCGCGATCAATTTTTTAGGATCTTTGTTTAGTTCGGCTACTTCATCGTATGCCTCTTCGCGGGTGGCTGCGGGTTTTGTCAATTCAAATGGTTGAATTACCTCTTCATTACCTGGTTTGACTTGAGTTGCTGCATAGACTGACTGGGTTGGCAAGAGTAAAGTCACAGTCAATAATAAACTAGCAATGCCAACGACCCAAAAGCTTTTAGTAAATAAATTTTCGAGCGATCTTACTATTTTTCTCATGATATATTCCCTTGGGATATTAAGTGTGCTAGCTATAAGATTAAAGATGTAAATTTCCCCAAATATTTGAGTAGGTTATCTTTATAAGATAGCATTTAGTTCGCGGTGAACCTTCTATCAAAAGGTAGATTTACATAAAATAGAGCGAACCTTCGACACCAATAAATTATTCACATAGAGTAGATATGCATAATGCGATGGAGCAACTCGATCGCATCTGCTTTAGAACGTTGAAAGGAGTTTCGACCGACGATCGAACCAAATCCCCCGCCGTCATGGATCGCACGTACTTGTTCGAGCAATGCATCGTCTGTGTCGATTTCACCACCCGAAAACAGTACGATTCGTCTGCCATTAAAACTACATTGCATCACATGGCGAACGCGATCGACAAGTGTGGCAATCGGAATTTGCTCTCGTTCGTAAACTTTGCAGGCGGCTTCCTGCGCGATATGCGCTGTGGGTAACTTAACTTTAATAATGTGTGCGCCGAGCTGGGCGGCAATTTGGGCAGAATAGCCAATTACATCGATCGCCGTTTCCCCGTCTTGATCGAGGCTAGATCCCCGTGCATAAGCCCAAATTACCACGATCAGTCCATATTGCTTGGCTTCCTCAGCACAAGCGCGGATTTGCTCGTAGAGTTCGGCTCGATGGGACGAACCGGGATAAATCGTAAACCCAATGCCCACACAGCCCAACCGCAGCGCATCGCGGATGCTACCAGTTAAGGCCTGAGTGGGGTCTGCTTCATTGACTAGCCCGTCGCGATCGTTTAATTTGAGAATTAAGGGAATCTCCCCGGCAAACTCTCTCGCTCCGGCTTCTAGGAACCCCAATGGAGCCGCATAAGCATTGCCACCAGCCTCGATCGCTAATTCAAAGTGATATAGCGGATCGTAGGCAGGTGGATTGGGTGCAAAACTGCGCGCAGGACCATGCTCGAAACCTTGATCGACTGGCAAAATTACTAATTTTCCAGTACCACCTAACTTGCCATGATTGAGTAATCTCGATAAATTAGTCAGTGTGCCTGGATTATCGCTACTATACCAACTGAGAATTTGTTGGGTCTGAGAACTTTTATGATATCGATCGGTATTTTTCATACAGAATTTGATGATAATTCAATAAACCCAGGAGAGCCATAATGCGATCAAAAATAAAAAAAGGGTAAACTATATCTTTCGACACAATTCACCCAACTTCAAGTAAGAATCGATCAAAATTCAAAGATCGATACAGCCAAAAATACTGCTACTATGGCATCGTATTTGTTGTATATTTGAGCAAGCCCCAAAAGTGTAATATACCTTCATTAGAAGCGGCTTCAGTGATGAGAGCAGCAACAAAACCTAGCATAGCAAACCGACCATTCCAGATTTCAGCTTGAGGTGTGAAACCCCAAACCCAAGCATTACGTTGTTTGGGATCGGTAATTGTAGAGGAAGAGGGTACTTTAGGCGAAACTGACATAATAAATACTCCAATTATGGTAATGATGAGAAATAGATTGCGGCCGAGATGATAATCCGTTCGATCGTGAAGGGAAACAAGATATTCTCAGGTAAAACAGAGATAATCTCGGTCTAGCTTCACTTAATATTTCAGTAGCTTTAGATACATTATTTAAGGTACTATCTAAGGCTAATTACTATGTAGTTTGAAACTTAAGGAATCAGTCTTCGCAACTGTTTTTTAACCCTTCAATTCCATACCATTAATATAACATTGTAAATATTTGTAAACTTCTCTCAAAAGGTAGATTTAAATTCACTCCTCGATCGATTATGGTCGGTCTAAATT
>JBJOOY010000021.1:0-8631 GCA_046051065.1 Cyanobacteriota bacterium | reverse complement strand
CCCATCTGGCCCATCATCATTTTTACTGACAGTTTTACCATCACTATTGAGTAGAATAATCACAGTATCGAAGACTTCTGAAGTTAGATCGAGCGCAATTTGGTCGCCAGCAGTCAATTTAATTGCATAATCTCTCGCAAATCCACCTTCCCCAGTCGGAATATCTTTATCAGACAAGACATCCTTAACTTCTCCGCTTGGTGGCAATGGCATTGGTGTATAGAGATCAGTCTTAGTTGTCTTGGCTGGAGTAGCTTTAGAGTCTGGTATTGGTGGAGGAACTGCGCCACTGTGAGTATAAATAATTCCATTTGTTGAGACGATCGCCAGCATAATTAAGCCATGATTAGCAATCTTGTGTAGTCTTGACATAGCGATCTATTCTCCAGACATTCAGCTAGTAGTTAACACAATTTTTTTATATTTAGATGATTAGCGTAGTTTGGATGGCTGCGATCGATCGAAAAAGTTATGAATTAACAAACAAATAATTCCTAAATTAATCGATACATCGGCCCAATTAAACACAGCAAAATGAATAAATTGCAAATCGATAAAATCCACTACCGAGCCAAAGAACAATCGATCGATCCCATTCCCTGCGGCTCCAGCTAAAATCAATCCGAATCCTAATTGTTCCCAAATATTAGTAAAATATCGCACAATACCGATAGTAATTAAAATTAGACTTACCACCAACGATAACCACCTCAACCATTCCTGTCCTTGAAATAGACTAAACGCAGCACCATGATTGCGGATATAGGTAAAATGGAGAACTTGAGGGATGAGGGGAATACTTTGCATGAATTGAAGATTATGGACGATCGCTTGCTTGCTGAGAATATCGATCGTGATACTGCCGATCGCTGCTATCCAAAAGTATTTATTTTTAACTTTCATCTCTTAACAATATCAATAAAACATAATTTTACGTGTCAAAAAGGCGATCGATGCAGCGGCACAGGCAAGTAATACTTGACTGATAAATGGATTAATCGAATAATAAATAACCCATTCTAGTAACTTAAATTCGCCTAAGCGGTGCCAATTAATTAACTGAAATAAAATCAAATAAATAATTCCAAATACATGAATAGTTATCAGCCCACACAAACAGCTAAAACCAAGATGCTCTAATTGAGCAGCAGATTTTTTGAAGGCAAGCTGCCCGCACACCCAAGCCCCAGGTATAAATGCTAATAAATATCCAAAATTAGGTTTTTGAAGATACTCAATTCCCCCACCATCACTAAACACTTTTAGCCCAAACAGTCCCAATAACACATAAATAAATTGTGTCAACGATCCAGTCGTTCTCCCACCCAAGCAACTCACTAGTAGCACTGCGCCAATTTGACACCTAAACTCTAATGAGTGAACCGCATACCCCGTATGCCATTGCCAGGGAGAACTGGTAACATAGGCGGGGAGAAAGCTAGCACCGATCGTTAAAAATAAGCCAACGATCGTCCACATCAAAATGTAGGGACGAGAAATGATAGTCATGATTTAAGCAATAGAGAATAGTGACTATTAGCTAGTTGCGGTTCTTTACTAGTTACTAGGTTAATCCTTGACGATCGATTGCCAATAGTCAAGCTCGAAATTCAGTTAGGCTCGATTTGCTGCCGATCCCTGTTAACCCCCCGTCGTCCATTGCGATCGAATTCGCGTTACGATAGACAGTAATTTTTGAGTTTTAAATTCTGATATTACCAATTATGTTTAAGCGTCTGTGGTCACAGTTATTTGCTTTAGTACTAGTCGTTGTCGTCGGATTAGCTGGCTGTTCGGCTAGTCCTGGTGGACTGGTTGGAGATTATCGTCAAGACACCGTTACTGTTCTCAATAGCATGAAAGCTGTGTTAGAGTTACCTGACGACTCCCCAGACAAATCATCAGTCCAATCTTTGGCACGTCAAAATATTAATGATTTTGCAGCTCGCTATCGTCAAGATCCCGCGCTGACGAAGTTAAGTTCCTTTACTAGTATGCGGACGGCTCTCAATTCCCTCGCGGCTCACTATGCTGCCTATCCCAATCGTCCACTCCCAGAAAAACTCAGAACTAATTTAGCCCAAAAATTCAAGCAAATTGAATCTGCGCTCCAACGTGGAGCTTAAACTTGATCTTAGATCGAGAACTGCTATTGTCCTGCCAGATTGGAACTTTATCAATACAACATCTGTCTAACTTTCAATAAGTAGAAGGGGAAGTCGATCTGCGGATTGGCTTCCCCTCTATCCTAAGAACTTAACCCCTGAATACATGCAATCGCGATCGAGACTATGGATTGTAAGCTACCTTTAAATCTTTTCACCGCCTCATTTCATCACAAGTGGTTTCAAGGTTTATTGTTAGGAATATTTGCACTCGGACAAGGATATTTTGCCCAGCTTAGTACCGCCCAAAACGTACCGAGTGCAGAATACTGTCACGTTCCCCCAGCAGAAGTTATTGCTAAAAATACCTTCCGACTAGCGGCTCAAAAGGGTGATGCTCAGAGTCAAGTTAAGTACGAAGCGCTGGTCAAAAAACATGTCAGCTACGTCCAAACTTGTCGTCAGAAAAGTTGGCTCAAAAACCAAGCAATCTGGATTCGGCTCTATCCCTGTGATACTCGTCCTGGAGCGTTAGAAGAAATATTCGATCGAATGGTAGACAAGGGCTATAACCAAGTTTATATTGCTACTTTCTACGGCAAAGTTTTATTACCACGTACGGGCAATGGTACCGTTTGGAATTCAGCCTTAAACACGCGCGGAACAGATAAAACCGATCTACTCGCCGAATCAATCCAAAAAGGACACAATCGCGGCTTAAAAGTCTATGCTTGGATGTATAGTCTGAACTTTGGTCCAGAGTATGGCATCACACCAGAAGGACAATCAGCCGTAGCCATTAACGGTCGTGGTGAGACGACAATGTTTGCAGGTGAAGAGGGTTTTCAAAAGTCGTCACCAGATGGGGTGAATGCGGATGTCAGTTCCGTATTATTTGTCGATCCTTACAGCGATAAGGCTAAAGATGATTACGCGCGATTGGTTAAAGAAGTGATCAATCGCCGCCCAGATGGGATACTGTTCGATTATATTCGGTTCCCACGCGGACAAGCCTCGCAATCGATCGCTGGTCGAGTCAGAGATTTATGGATCTATGGCGATGAGTCTCGCCAAACTTTAGCAGCTCTAGGTCAAAATAATAAGGGTTCGGCATTGATCGATCTGTATCTCAATAAAGGTGATATCAGCGTTAAAGATCTCCAAGAGATAGACCGACTCTACCCTGAAGATATGTACCCGCTCTGGAAAGGTCGCACCCCACTCGAAAATGAAGCTAGTATGCCTTATGAGGAGAAGTTACCTTGGATTGAATGGGATCTGTGGCAACTCACTCTCGCCCACGCTAGCGACGGAGTGGTGAGTTTTCTCCAAACAGCAGTTACCCCAGTGGAGCAACAAAAGATCAAATCTGGGGCAGTATTTTTTCCCGAAGCCAATCAAGCGATCGGCAAAAGAGGTTATGATTCACGGTTACAAGCTTGGGATCGATTTTCAACCAATGAATGGCATCCGATGTCTTATGCAACCTGCAACCAGAGCAATTGTATCGTCGAGCAAGTTCGGCGCGTGATCGGTTTTGCACCAAGTGGCACCGATGTGGTGCCTGCACTAGCCGGAACTTGGAGTAAATCCCTCGAGGGTCGCCCATCGCTAGAAAGTCAAATGGATGGCATTCACCGCAGTCTCCCAGGGATTCATTCGATCAGCCACTTTGCTTTTTCTTGGCAAGAACCAGAATTAGACTATTATCGTGGCTCCTGTCAGTTAAAGTAATCTCCTATCCCCATCACTAAACATTTATTAAATCTACCTACCCGAACCTTCTCGATTGAATAGAATAAGTACAGCTTTATTCTGTTCCAAACCATGAAAATTCTGCACGGTACTTGGATTCCCCATTCCGGCGATGAATTTATTCAAGGCGGAAACTTTTATCTGTGGGTAGAAACCGATACACCACCAAACAAAAAGCAACAGCCCTCAGCAAATAGTCATCCCCAGCACTTAACTCGCCAGAATTTAGCGACGTTTTTAGTTAAAGAACTTGGTATTCCTGCACTCACATCTGGGCGGATCGATCGAGAAATTACAACTCGATATTTTATCCTCCCTAGTGCCGATAACCAACCTTTACCCTCCAGTGAATTAAGTCGTTACCTCGAAACCGAACCGCCTAGCCCTACTGATTGGCAAATTTGGTCGATCGATTGTTACGCGATCGATCCCATTCCTAAACTTCTCAACGAGATCCATTTTCTGTGTCTCTACAATACCGCAGAAATTCAACTTGGCGCGGATTTACTCTTTTGGTATCATTATACTCAATCTTTCCAATCAATATTACTCAAAGATCGCTACATTCCAGCACTAAAATGTCACGAACGATCTCCTACAAAAAGTAAGCGGAAACAAAATATTCTTTCCACCTATGAAATCCATCCTGCTTGGGAAATTGTCTCTGAAGTTTACGAATCAAAAATTACTGAATACATCGATTATCTGCCTTTAGTTTGTACGGGAGGATTAGATACAACTGACGCACCCCTAAAATTTTACGATCGAGAAACGCTCCTCCGGCATTTTTCTGAATGTCTCCTCCATCGCACTGTTACTAGTACGCCAATTCCCGCAACCTTTGCCAAAAAAATCTCTGATTCTCGTCTCCTTGCAGGGTGTCTCAATCTCGATCCAAATGTTGCAATACCCTGGACAGACGATCGAGCTTTAGAGATTTATCAACAATGGCAAACCTGGAAACAAAAACTCGTAGCAGCACAAAATAATACCGCCTTTCACCTCTGCTTTCAACTGCAAGAAGCTTCAAACCAAAATCCCGATCATTGGCAGGTCAAGTTTTTCGTTACTGCCAAACAAGATCCTTCATTAAAACTCGAACTAGATGATTATTGGTATCTAGATAAAAAAACAAAACAAACGATCTCAAAAACATTCGGGGCAAACTTTGAAAGAGATTTACTCATCAATTTAGGTTACGCCGCTCAAATTTATCCCCAAATTTGGCAGGGTTTAGAAACAGATAAACCCGTCGGATTTTCACTCAGTCTTACCTCAGCTTTTGAATTTCTCTCTGAGACAGCATGGGTATTAGAAGATGCCGGATATAAAGTTATCGTTCCCGCGTGGTGGACTCCTCAAGGTAGATCTAGAGCTAAACTTCGCCTCAAAGCATCATCTAAAAAAACTAGTAAAAGTCAAGCAGTTAAAGGTTTATTTCAGTTGTCAAATCTAATTGAATATAAATATGAGCTGGCGATCGGCAATGAGACAATTACTAACCAAGAATGGCAACAATTAGTTAATGCTAAAACTCCTCTCGTTCAATTTCGCGGACAGTGGATTCAATTAGATGTCACTAAAATGCAACAAATGTTAGAATTTTGGCAATCGCATCAGGAAAATCAGCCAGAATTAACCATCCAAGAATTAATCCAAACCGCTGCGACTAATGATGAATTAGAAGTCGAACCCGATGCTAGTTTAGCTGCGATGATGGCTAATTTGAACGATCCGAGTCAGATTCAACCGATCGAGAATCCACCCTTATTACAAGGAACCCTGAGAGAATATCAAAAGCGGGGTGTCGCTTGGATTCAATATCTCGAACGATTGGGTTTAAATGGTTGTCTTGCCGATGATATGGGTTTGGGTAAAACTATTCAAGTAATTGCAGCATTAATCCAGGAAAAAGCGGAAATAAATCCGCAAATTCCGACCCTGTTAATTGCCCCAACTTCTGTACTTGGTAATTGGCAAAAAGAGATCGAAAAATTTGCCCCCCATTTGCGGGTAATAGTACATCATGGCAGTAGTCGGATTCAAGATTTAGCTACATTTAAAACTATGATCTCTGACTGTGATGTGGTGATTACTTCATATACTTTAATTCGCAAAGATACCAAATTATTGCAACCGATTATTTGGCAGCGAATTGCGATCGATGAAGCCCAAAATATTAAGAATCCTGCTGCCGCCCAAACTAAAGCTATTTTAAAACTGCAAGCAGAGCGTCGGTTAGCTTTAACGGGTACGCCTGTAGAAAATCGTCTGTTAGATTTATGGTCGATTTTTAACTTCCTCAACCCTGGTTATTTAGGCAAGGAATCTCAATTTCGTAAATCTTTTGAAATTCCGATTCAAAAAGATAGTAACCAAGTTCAATCGATCGTCCTCAAAAAACTCATCCAACCTTTTATCCTACGTCGCCTTAAAACTGACAAGCAAATAATTAAAGATTTACCGGACAAAGTCGAACACAAGCAGTATTGCAATCTCACGAAAGAGCAAGCATCTCTATACGAAGCCGTCGTTAAAGATGTGATCAAACAACTAGAAGATGCAGAAGGAATTCAGCGAAAGGGTTTAATTTTATCTACCCTCATGAAGCTCAAACAAATTTGCAATCATCCTCGTCAGTTTCTGCAAGATAGTAGCGAATTTACCGCCGAACGTTCTCACAAATTACAACGTTTGGGTGAAATGATGGAGGAAATTACTGCAGAAGGTGAGAGCTTATTAATCTTTACCCAATTTACCGAAATTGGCGACGCGCTGCAACAATATCTCAAACATCATTTACATTATCCTACCTATTATTTACATGGGGGAACATCACGCCCTAAACGGGAACAAATGATCGCTGAATTTCAACATCCCGATACCGAACCCTCCGCTTTCGTGTTATCGCTTAAAGCTGGAGGCGTGGGAATTACGCTCACTAAAGCCAATCATGTATTTCATTTCGATCGATGGTGGAATCCTGCTGTTGAAGATCAAGCTACCGATCGAGCTTTTAGAATCGGACAACAAAAAAATGTCTTCGTGCATAAATTTGTGACGCTCGGTACTTTAGAAGAACGGATCGACCAAACGATCGAAAACAAGAAAAAAATGGCTGGCTCGATCGTCGGTACTGATGAATCTTGGTTAACAGAATTGGACAATGAAAGTTTCAAACAGTTAATTACTTTAAATAAACAAGCAGTTATCTAAATAGCAATAAATTTATTACTTATTAATGATTAAGTATAATCCTAATGGCACAATTTAGTAGAACTTGGTGGGGACAGAAATTCATCATTGCCTTAGAATCATTTAGCGATTCAGCTAGATTAGGGCGCGGACGTTCTTATGCCCGTAATGGGAAAATTAAAGAACATCAAATTGCTAACGGTAAAATTAAGGCTAAAGTTAGAGGTTCAGTCAATCCTTATTTTGGTGTTTATAAAGAACCTCTCTATCAAGTCGAAATTGAAATAAAACAGATTTCAACAGCAGATTGGTCTAAAGTAATTGCCTACCTAGGCTCTAAGGCAAGTTTAATTTCTAAACTTCTGTTAGGGGAAGTCCCGGATAATATCGAATCAGCTTTTACGACGATCGGTCTTCATTTATTACCGCACAATCGTCAGGATTTTACCACCGATTGTTCTTGTCCAGATTATGCAAATCCCTGCAAACATATTGCTGGAGTCTACTATTTAGTTGCAGCAGAACTTGATCGCGATCCATTTTTATTATTTGAATTGCGAGGCATTTCTCGATCGCGATTACAACAAGAATTAGCTAAATCATCATTAGGTAAAGCATTATCTTCTACCCTCGACGAGGAAGAATTACCGATTATTGCTACTGCATCGTATCACACCAAACCGCAACAATTAGTTCATCCTCTTCCTGCTACACCCAAAGATTTTTGGCAAGGGCAAAAGCGATTACCTCAAACAGTAGTGAAAAGTGAAATTGCGCCTATTCCCGCCGTTGTCGTGAAGAAGGGAGGTGATTTTCCTCCTTTTTGGCCGCAGGATAACTCTTTTCTGGTAGCGATGGAGGAATTATACGAGCGGGTGCGAAAGAAGAATACTTAGGGAATAGGGAATAGGGGATAAATATATAGTCGAAACTGCACATCCAGAAATTCGCATTTCCCGCATGCTGTATATATCTATCCCCCTAGCATCCCGATCTAAGTGGGATTTAGGGAGATAATCTCCGCTATGAATACACTTAATTAGAGCACCTAATGCTTGCTAAATTCGCGAATGGATTTTAACCCAACTCGATCGCAAAAATCGCCAAAACTCTCACCTGACTTCCGATCCTGTTTGAAGTAGGTGAGGATCGGCGTGAAGAAGGTTTCGAGATCGTCGATGTGCATCTTGTCTGTATAGACTTGCGCCAACCGAGTTTGGGCTGGGCAACCAGCTAACCACACCTGATAGGTTTCGGGGACGATCCCGACGAAGCCGACTTCTGCCATATACGGACGAGCGCAACCATTGGGGCAACCTGTCATCCGAATTACAAACTGCTCGTCAGCCAAGTCTAGCTTCGTCAGCAGGGCACGGAATCGCTCGTTGACGCTGGGGGCTACACGCTCGGATTCAGTAACGGCTAAACCACAAGTAGGTAGGGCTGGGCACGCCATCGAGTAGCGGATGAGGCTGTCGATTTTGGTCGGATCTGGTTCGACACCATTAGTTATTAAGATTTTATCGATCTTAGCGCGATCGGCTGGATCGATATCGTACATCAGCACGTTCTGATG
>JBJOOY010000020.1:0-4942 GCA_046051065.1 Cyanobacteriota bacterium | reverse complement strand
GACCGTTTCAACAATGAATTCCAGAGTCTTAGATGACCGTTATGGCTGCTATAAAACAATAACTCGATCAATAATGCCAGTGAAGTTTCTGATAAAACTCCAATCGATAACTCTGGCACATCTCCTAGTCGTTCTCGATATATTTGAATGAAGTTACTAATGTATTCAGCTAGCACTGGTGATTGGAGTGGTAGGTGATGATATTCGATCGTTTGTTCCCAATAATTATTGATATTCTGACGGATCGAAGCTTGATACTTTTGGGCTAAGTGACTAATCGTCAATACTAACGCTCGAATCTGGTCGAGATTGGGTTGTTGGGGTAAAGGTGGTTGATGCGATGACCAGCTATTTAACCAATTCAAAACGAGCGATTCTAATTGTAAGTCTTGGGCAGTTTGCCGTAATTCTAGCTCACTAATCTGCGCGAGTGCTGCTAAGGCGATCGCAATTGAATCTACATCGGCGACAATTTTGTTTAATTGAGATGGACTCAATTCACAACTGAGTGATAAATCAGCCCATTTAGCAGTTGATGCAGGCATCATTTGAATAGACAACATAGGTTATAAAGATTCGATAACGCAAGTCCGAGCGGCCAACTGTGCAAGGGCTAGAGATCGGAGTTGGGATCGATAATCGAGCGGCACATCTTATCCATGACTATAGTAATGCTTATTACTGCCAATACTGAAGCCTTTGGCGGGATAAATGTTTCGCGATCGTTAGTCTCACTAAACCGGAGAGCGGTGCAAATTATCGATCGGCAGTAGGATTCGGTGTATTTAAAGTTATTAAAATTTATGTGTGATGGTAAATATTCTACCACAGTCACTTTCGCGTACCCGATCGCCGCAGTTTAAGATCGATTTTCACGATCGTTCCCCCTCAGCCCCATCAATTGCCGATCGACAGTGGCAATTGATGGGGCTAGCCGTACCCGTTAATCTGCTCGATCGGGTCAGCTTTTGATAAGATATATCTACACCAGTGTTCACCAGAACCCGAATCGCGATCGTCCTTTGTCTCATTCACGCGGTGGAGTCGATCTATTCTAAAATTTAGAGCGAACTAACATGCCGGATAGTTGTCAGTGTTCTCAGCGCGATCGGATCGATGTGTCGTCGCCAATGGCCAATCGCCGTCAATTTCTCCGCCATCTTGTGGGCGCGGGTATTTTAGCCGTCGCTAGTACGATCAATCCTGCCGTTGCCAGAGCCGAAAAAAAAATTCCTAAAGCTCTAGTCCTAAGTTGCATAGATTACCGGATTTTAGAAGCAGAACGTTACTTTCTCTCCCTCCAAAATTTAGGTGGGCAGTATGACTGGACAGCCTTAGCAGGTGCCTCCCTCGCGTTGAGTGGGATGCCACATCAGTATGATGCCGAAGCATTTTGGGATCAATTAGATATCTCTTCTCGATTGCATCATATCCAGAAAGTGATTATCCTCGATCATGAAGATTGTGCTGTCTATCAATATAAAATCGATCCCAGCCTCACCAGCAATCCCTCACTCGAACTGACTACTCATACCGAATATCTCAGTCGGGCGTATTGGGCGATCCGCGATCGCTACCCAGATCTCAACATCGAACTCTATTTCGTCAAACTCAATACTGAAGTCAAACAAATCTCGCCACTAGCCAAAACATAAATTTAGTTAACCCCGATCGGCCACTAACATGTTAATTCCTCCGTCAAATATGGCAATAATAAAAGTGAGGCTAAACTTATCAAGATATCCATAGTCTATCTAATTCGCAGGTCGTGCAGAATTAACAGTTCGTTAAGATCGGAGATCGGTATTTAGGTGCAGGTAAAAGACATAAATAAATATATGCGTAACAGTTCCCAGGTTAAATCGAACCGATTTTCTAAGTCACTGTGGCGATTGGCGGCTGGCTTGCTCATCGTTCAGGGCGTTGTCTGGAGTAGCCCAGTTCTAGCCAAAAACGATCCTAATAAACTCACCTATGGGGAACTGTTTAAAGAGGTCGATGCTGACTCTGTCTCGAAGGTAGAGATCGATCGAGCGACCAATGTTGCCAAGGTCACATTCAAGAATACAACTGCCACGCCGAATAAAGGACGAGTAAAAGAGGTAGAACTATTAGGCGACAATTCGGAGTTGTATAATAGGCTAACTAACAAATCGGTCGAATACAGCTTTCAACAATCAGCTGATAAAAGTGCCCTTTTTGGCATGTTAGGTAATCTACTGCTGCTAATCTTTGTAATCACTGTATTGTCGGCAATTATCCGCCGATCGAGTAATGCTTCCGGACAAGCGCTAAATTTTGGCAAGTCCCGCGCACGGTTCCAAATGCAGGCGAAAACAGGCGTAATGTTTGATGATGTAGCAGGCATTGAGGAAGCTAAAGAAGAACTGCAAGAGATCGTTACTTTTCTCCAAGAGCCAGAACGGTTTACCTCGGTTGGTGCCAAAATTCCTAAGGGTGTACTACTCATCGGCTCGCCCGGAACTGGTAAAACACTGATGGCTAAAGCCATTGCGGGAGAAGCCGGAGTGCCATTTTTCAGTATTTCCGGTTCGGAATTTGTCGAAATGTTCGTCGGTGTCGGGGCATCTCGCGTCCGCGATTTATTTAAAAAAGCCAAAGAGAATGCTCCCTGTTTGGTCTTCATTGATGAAATCGACGCAGTGGGTCGTCAGCGCGGCGTAGGCATCGGTGGGGGCAATGATGAGCGCGAACAGACGCTCAACCAATTACTGACCGAGATGGACGGATTTGAGGGCAATAACGGGGTGATTATCCTGGCTGCGACCAACCGTGCTGATGTCTTAGATGCGGCGCTGTTGCGTCCGGGTCGATTCGATCGCCAGGTGCAAGTCGATCCGCCTGATTACAAGGGTCGATTGGCAATTTTGCAGGTACACGCTCGCGATAAGAAAATCGATCCAGAAGTCTCATTAGAAGTAGTCGCACGTCGCACTACGGGCTTCACTGGTGCAGATTTAGCCAACTTGTTAAATGAAGCGGCGATTTTCACTGCCCGTCGGCGCAAAGAAGCAATCACGATCTCGGAAATTGATGATGCGATCGATCGAGTGATTGCTGGCATGGAAGGTAAGGTGATTATGGATGGTAAATTCAAACGGATGACTGCCTACCATGAAATTGGTCACGCACTACTGATGACCCTGCTCAAAGATCACGAACCAGTCCAAAAAGTAACTGTCCTACCTCGCGGTCAAGCGATTGGGATCACTTGGTCGATGCCCAACGAAGAGCAGGGATTAGAAAGTCGGGCCAAGCTGTTAGCAATGATTACAGTCAGTTTGGGTGGTCGGGCGGCTGAGGAAGTCGTCTTTGGCAAGGATGAAATTGATTCTGGCGCGAGTAACGATATCCAACGCCTGACCCGCATCGCGCGGGGGATGGTCGCCCAAATGGGGATGTCCGAACTGGGTTTAGTGGCGCTGGATACCGAGCACCAAGAATATTCTGAAACTATTGCCGCTCAGATCGATCGAGAGGTGCGGAAAATTGTCAAAGAATGTCACCAACAAGCAATCGATCTCTTGCAATCTCATCGCTGGTTAATGGATATTTTGGCAGATATCTTGGTCGATCGGGAAACAATTGATGGTGAAGAATTTCAGCAAATTGTCGATCGTGAAACTGCTCGACATCAGGTCGTTCAGAGCAAACCAGCTTTAGCTGGATCTTAATTGCTCAGAGGGAAAGGAATAGAGGATAGTTCAAAATGTAAAAGCAGCAACTTAGATATCTAAGTTGCTGCTTTTTTTATTCACAATGAAACAGCCTTAGTTAGGGGAGCCTTACGATTAAGCGTGCTCAGCTCGAATCCATAACGGAGCCGAACGAGCTAACATCAACCAGCGTCCATCTTCAGTGAGGTAACCAATTTCAGTTAAATAGCGATGTTCGCTAACACTGATGGGTATTTCCATGTCCCAAGCTGAATCACTGCATTCAAACTCTTGGAATTTGTTAGGAAATTCGATATCGAGGTTGACATTAGTGACATCGTAGAGCCTGACTACCAACTTTTGACCGCCTTGTTCGCGCAATTGCCGCTTAACTCGGGTGGGGACCTCCCAATGGGTATACGCTTGAGTGGAGTTAGGCGAAACTAGTGTAATCTGACCTTCGCTGTAGAAATTCCCAGATACTTCGCTGAGATCTCCAGTTGGCGGTTC
Organism: Cyanobacteriota bacterium; assembly: GCA_046051065.1. Classification (GTDB taxonomy): domain Bacteria; phylum Cyanobacteriota; class Cyanobacteriia; order Cyanobacteriales; family Chamaesiphonaceae; genus Chamaesiphon. The sequence goes on along the minus strand of JBJOOY010000020.1, from coordinate 755 downwards.
TTTGCTAGGGAATGGTTGGAAAGCATTTGCAACGCCAGCCGCTGCCGCAGCACCACCAACTGCCGCAGCACCACCAAATCCTTTAGTATCTTCCAGCAGATCGCCAGCTTTATCTTTAAACCCAGCGAAGAAGCCGCTAGAATCATCTTTCTGGTTATCGATCGCCGTTTCTTCAGTTTCTTCACCCAGTAGATCGGACAAACCAGCGAAGGGATCGTCATCTAACCCATCAAAGTTGATGGCATCTAAATCTCGATCGAAAGTATCTAGTTCGGGATTAGGTGCTGGTACATCAGGCGACTGAGGTGATTTTTGACCGCCACCAAATAAAGCAGCACCGCCAGCAGCCGCTGCTGCACCTCCGGCCGCCGCCGCTGCACCACCATCTTTAATAAAATCACCAGCTTTATTTGTGAGATTTTTGAAGGGAGAATTATCTACCTCCAGGTTGAGATGATCGGGAACTAAATCTGTTGCTTTATCTTTTAATTCGCCCGCCTTGTCAGAAATCGTGTCGTTCGGATTAGAGAAATTAAACCGATCTTGATTTTGATTATCCAGGACTTCGCCTGTCGAAAATCCGGTAGACAGATCTTCTTCGTCGTCAGCACCGAAGAAGTTGCTGACAGATTTACCTACACCGCCGGCTATGGCTGCACCACCTGCTAGAGCTGCACCGCCTGCGGCAGCAACATTTCCGCCCCCCTCTTTCAAGAAGTCGCCAACTCGATCGTTAATCCCTGGTGACGGGTTGT
>JBJOOY010000019.1:0-4786 GCA_046051065.1 Cyanobacteriota bacterium | reverse complement strand
CTAAATCTTCTGAATTGTTGGGAAGATCTTGCTCTAGATCGCTCATAATGTAGTTTTAATATTAGATTATTATTAACATACTGTTACAAATTTTGGCATATTATGTCGAAATTTGGTATGTGGCAGATTAAACCGAGCGTCCGATTATCGCTGCAAGGTAACACGCCATTACCCATTCTCCCATGCCTATTAAAAAAATTCTCTCGATCGGTCTACTTATCTTCGTGCCAATTTCTGTTGCGGCTAAATATCTGCACTGGGGAGATCTAGCTGTATTTATCACCTCAGCTTTGGCAATTGTGCCCCTAGCCGTCTGGTTGAGCACCGCGACGGAGGAAATAGCCGTAATTACTGGCCCCGCCGTAGGTGGGCTGCTCAATGCTGTATTTGGCAATGCAACGGAGTTGATTATTAGTTTAGTTGCGCTCAAAGCTGGCTTAATCGATATTGTCAAAGCCAGTATTACGGGGACAATTATTAGCAATCTGCTCTTGGCGATGGGGTTATCGATGTTTTTGGGGGGTGTGAAATATAAGGAACAGGAATTTAAACCGATCGTGGCACAAGTTAGTGGTTCGTCGATGACGCTGGCAGTAATTGCAATTTTACTCCCTACTATGGCATTTTATTCTGCTAATAAGTCGGCAACATTTGCTATAGAAAAACTTTCGATCGCGGTGGCAGTTATCTTGATTATTGTCTATGCCATGACTTTACTTTTTGCGCTAAAAACTCATAGCTATTTATACGATGTTAGTCTCGTAGACTTAGATGCTCACACCACTCGACACAAGCCAGATTTACGTCTATGGTTATCAATTTTAGTTATTTCTACTCTCGCGGTTGCATATGAATCAGAAATGTTTGTAGGTGTAGTAGAAGAAGCGACCAAAGGTTTGGGTTTAACACCATTATTTACTGGTGTAATCTTGCTACCATTAGTCGGCGGTGCGGCTGAATATGTAACGGCTGTGGGGGTGGCAATGAAGAATAATATGGATCTATCTGTCTCAGTGGCAATGGGTTCGAGTTTGTTGGTAGCATTATTAATGGCACCAATGTTGGTATTAGTTGGCTATGCGATCGGTCAACCGATGGATCTCAATTTTAATCCCTTTGAAATTGTCGCAGTAGCAGTGGCAGTAATCGTCGCTAATTTAATTAGTTTAGATGGCCGTTCGAATTGGTTGGAAGGAGCTTTATTATTAGCAACTTATCTAATTTTAGGTGCGGCTTTTTATTTTTTGCCGATCTAAATATAATCTAGCACGAAATAGATCGATCGCAACGGTGAGTTCAAAATCGAAGATTTCACCCGTACTCGTCGCACCCAAAGGTAGGGCATTGGCAATCATCATCCGAAGTTTTGGTTGTTATATTCCTAATGTTTTGAGTTCGCTGATGATTTCTTCAAGGAATCGATCGCCCAGATAGTCCCGATCACACAACTAAATGGGTAATCGGTTTTCTCAACGATCGAGAAAGCTTGACTCGCTTAGTCGAGTTACATCGCCCAGTCCCGCAGATCGCTCTAGAAAAAGCGGTTCCTCGCTTAGTTGCAGCCTTTGCTGGTGTAGAAGAGCCGAGTATCTGCCAGGCATGGCAAACAGCCATTGCCACATTGTGTTTGCCCTTGGTTGTTGCAGCTCGATCGCAAAATATTTAAAAGAACTCCACAAATTGTTGATTATTACAAAAATGACACAAGAGCATACAAGGTTTAGAGGTTTTAAGTGTAAACAGAAAGAACGGATTAGTGAAGTCGATCGATGTTATCGACGATAACTTATAAATAATGCACAGAAAGTGAAAAATAGCAGTGATTTTGATCTTATTTTATCGTGATTGACATTATGTTTATGTTTAGCGTACATTCATATTTAATTTTTAAAAATATACTACAGCACGGCATTGGCAATAGTTAAAGCGCGGCTTAATTTCTTAGAAAATTATTAAACATTGATTGGTTGTTTCAAGTTTTCTAGAGTCGATCTCATTTAATAGATCAGCAATTTGGCGGAATATACGATCACGTTATAAGGGTAAGATAATAATGTAATTAAGTTAAAAATATTCTGGATCTACATTTTTTAACCCTATAAGTTAGAGGATGTTTAAAAAACATACATTAATATTTAGATCTATCTGGCTAGCACTCGTTATCTACGCATCCGCAATGCGGAATCGATGGAATTCAAGGATCAATCCGTATCGTAAATGTGTTAAATCACACTATAATATTTATGTCAATCTAAGTATTTATAGACATCATCCCAAATTAAGATTTAAAAAGTGTACGTATGTCATGTATATATTTTTACTTAAAATTGTCTGTTGAATACTAGAGTCCGCGTAGTAACCGTAATAGGTAGCAGTACGAATATATTGATCTTAGGTGTTTCAAAACATCCTCTCAGCTACACTTTTCGCCAAACTCTAATCAACAAAAGCGATATCATGATGCAAATGACTACTACTCCCACCCCGTTTACCATTGAAACTTTTCACAAGCTGTTCGATCGGGAAGAAATGGAAGCAAATGTTGAAGCTACTGTCGAATTAGCCGCAGCTAGCCCCGAAGGTTTATACTATTTTATGCAGCGGTACACACACTTTAATGGATTTGCGGGTAGCTTAATTGCTCGGTTAGCCTCTTCGATCGGAATTTCACGTGATTTGTTCAACCAATCAGGTATTCCAGTTGCAGACCAGGCAGATCGGGGATTGAATATTGCGGCTAAAGTTTTAGCAGCTACGATTGACGAACATGCTGATGATGGAGCGCAACAAGCAACTCATCGGACATTGGCTCAAGTCGCCATGAATGCGATCGGTGACTATGCAGGATTAAATAACACCGAGCGCAACAAAATTGCCCAAGTTCCAGACTGGCTGCAACCTATTTTAGTCGAGACAATCGCTGGTTATCAGGGCGTAATTGGCGATCTCGAAGGTCTAGTTGTTGCTTTAGGCTTTCACATTGGCTCCGAGCTACTCGCAGATCGAGAATGTGCTTTAATCGATAAAATCGTTCGCTATAACCATCGCGACGACGGACTTGATGCTTACTTGCAAGGTAAGCAGGTTGAGATTGGTGGTAAACCGTTGAGTCCTTGGTACTTGATCGCAGTCCACAGCAAGCATAATTCTACTGGTGTCGAAGCCGAACATTGTCAATTGGCGATCGACGCACTCAATTTGATGACAGAATATCGTCCAGAGTCAGCAGCCACTATTTTGGAGTGGGCATCGAAAGGCTTCCTCGATTTTGTACGAATACAACAGCAACTCTTCTTTGATAGTGCGGCTGAGATCCGATCTTTGAAAACACGTCAATCAGTATTTGCTGGATAGTTTAATTGTTTATTGCAACTAGCGAAAGTAATTATTTTCTGTTGTTAATCACAGACATAAAAGTCATTCATTTAATTAACCGAATGTAATTTTTTAATATTGCATCAAAACTACAACCACCTAAATCATCAGGAAAATATATGTTTTCCTGATGATTTAGTGCGATCGAGGGGTATAATAAATAAAATAATCTGCATAATGAATTGGCACGCAATTTTTGGGATCTCATCAGGACTTATTGCACTACTGAGTAATATCCCCTATATTCTGTCAATTCGGCGCGGCGATACCCGCCCCAATCAAGTTACCTGGGGAATCTGGACGACGATTGGATTTATTTTACTATGGAGTTCGTCTGCCAGCGGTGCCACAAATACACTATGGCTGCTAGTTGCATTAGTAATTAGTCAGTCAATTATTACTACTTATGTATTTAAGTACGGTCGAGGCAAGTGGCAAAGGTTAGACAAATTTTGTCTGGCTGGAGCGGGTGTAAGTTTATTACTATGGCTACTATCTGGATCCCCATTAGTTGCACTACTAATGAATACGACAATGGATATGCTGGGAGCTGTGCCGACAATTAACAAACTTTATCGCGATCCGAATTCTGAAGATCCAGTCTTCTGGTCGATGTCTTTTACTTCAGCGGTATTAAACTTATTTGCGATCGAACGGCTCTCTTTATCAGCTGTAGTTTTTCCATTTTATCTGTTCGGTTTAAACGTTATAATCTTATTGCTGATTACTCGGCCTCAATGGTCAAAAACATCAATTTGCATCGGAGGTAAAACTAAGAAAAAGAAGAAGAGTAAGATCGCGAGCAATGATTTTATTTAAGATCGGTCTGGACTAGTGCGCTATTTAGGAATCCAGACGGGTAACTTAAAGAGTAAGGCTTGGTTGACACCATATAATATGAATCGATTAATTAACACAGCAGATCGCTTCTCATTTCCAGCACGAGGTTTACCCTCGCAAATGCTAGAGCATATAGATAGTAAAGTTGGGCATTGGGAATATCAATTTGCCAGGCTTGCGGATCGACCAGAAGCCGTACACTGGTATGTGGGTGTTGCTAACGGTCAAATTCTCTACTCGAGCGATCGAGCTTGGTCGGGGCAAAACTTACTGGAAATTATCGGTAGGTATGTATTTCAAACTCGCCATGCTTTTGTCAAACCTCGGTTCGAGCAACTGACGATCGAGGCTAGCGAGGGTCTAATAACGCCGCAACAGTTATTAGTAGAGATACTTAAAGCTCGAATTGCCGATGAAGATCAAATTGTTAAAGCCCTCCGCACTAAAATTTTAACCGATTTAGATATTTATTTATTAATGGGTAGTGGAGAAGCCAAATTTGTGCCCACTGTAAATGCGGGCGATCGACTACCATTGCTTGGCTTTAACCCGCTCTCGTTACTGGCTGAAG
>JBJOOY010000018.1:0-3763 GCA_046051065.1 Cyanobacteriota bacterium | reverse complement strand
GCTATAACGAGCAACGCAGTTGTAAAGACTTGACTGAGCTAATCGAGCAACTGAATGGTTGTGCTCCCGAACTAATTCGCGATCTTTCGCATCACATCAATGATGAAGCTCGACATGCGATGTGGTTGACAGAGCTGTTAATCGATATCGGCGGACCACTCGATACTCCACCTGGAGTATCCTACATCGATGAGTTCGAACGATTGATCGATCGTGAAAGTCACAGCAATTCTGAAAATGCTTTAATTGACGCTCTGGCAGCGATTAATGTCACTGAAAAACGCGGCTGTGAATATTTCTCGGCGCATATTCACGCCTTGAAATCTGCACCGCAAACTGCCGAAAATATCAAAATTCGCGAAACGATCGAAAAAATATTTCCCGAAGAAATCGCTCACGTTCGGTGGGGAAATCGTCAGTTAGCTCAAATCGCGATTAAAAGTCCTGCTCACCGCCAGAAAGTCGAAGCAGCTAAACATAAATATATCGCGATCGAGCATGCTGCTTATGAATCCGGGATGGATATTATGTTCGGTGCCGAATTCCGCCGAGTTAATAACTTGATGGATGTCGTCAATACTCTGCCAGTGTGGCAACGCCCTCAATATCTGATGGCTCGCCTACCCGAAACTATCCTCGATCCTAAACTCCAATCGATTCGCATTTCCGCCGCACAAAAAGCTTGGAGTCGCGATCCTCAAGCCTTTGTAACTCAGTTTATTCCGATGTTCCTGGGAAATTCTATTAAATAACGGGCTCTCCCGTACTTATAGCGGTAAGCAGGACTGATTTTAATCAGCCCTGCTTATTTATTATCCAATCGATTTGCGTTAATATCGTAAATCCTGATTCAATCCCAGCGGAATGTTCTCAAAATTATGTTTCATCATGCTTCGATTCGGACTGCGGACATTCATAGATCGATCGCCTTTTATGAATGTTTGGGATTTGAAGTAAGCGAGCGATTTACTACTGGTTACACACTTGCTTGTTGGTTGATAGGCTTAGGTACTAGGATCGAGCTGATCCAAATTCCTGAGCCTAAAGCAGCCCCAGACGCTTTTGACGACGAGCATTATGTTGGTTACTATCATCTTTCGTTCGATTTGACAGATGTTACCGCTGACTTAAATACCTGGTTAGCACAGCTAAGTACCAAACTTCGATCGATCGCTTCATCGACTCCCAAAATATTACTCGCTCCCACCCAACAAGTCATCGGCGCAAATGTCTATGAAGTGACTTTCATTGCCGATCCTGACAATCTACCGCTAGAGTTTATTCGCTCGATCGGGATTAGGGCTTAGAGTTCAGAATGCTCTAGCCACTAGCCACCAGTCACCAGCCACTATGTAAACAAATATTAAGATATGACGTCATAATGTTTTGACAGCTTGACAGTGATGATGTTAATTAGTTAAAGTAATTTCATACCCGGGTAAAGCAGCTGAAAATCGTATGGAAGACAAGCAAAAGGTCACTTTGTACCTGCCCCCACAACTACATCGTCAGTTGAAGATTCGATCGGCAGTCGATGCTGATTCAATGTCAAACATTGTTGAGAAAGCTGTGGAATTCTATCTGAGCCATGCTGATGTGGTTGACGGGATAGAGTTACATGGTTCTACTCATCAAATCTACAACTGCCCTGAGTGCGAACATCCAGTCGCGATCAGAGATGGAGAAATGGTTGCCCTCGGCCAACAGCCAGGGTTGCTAACCGACGATTTATCAGTAGGAACTAGCGAAGCGGGATCTACCAATCGCTCTCAACCGCAGCAAGACCTTGCAACCATAGCTGGGTAAACACAACATTTACTACTGCAATGGTAGTGGATTGAGGCTAGCGTAGTCACCATCTCTCGAGGATAGATAGTCATGCAAGAAGAGCTAAATATTCTAATCCAAGCTCAATATCCCCTCATCTACCTCGTCACCGCAGAGGAAGATCGTGCCGAAAAAGAAATTGCCACGATTTCACAGATGAAGCAATGCCCCCGCAAATTATATGTGTGGACGTTGACTCACGGGATGGTCGAGTACGGACAAGCCCGTACTACCCAGCATAATACTATCTCGCCAGAAGCGGCGATCGAGTGGACGACCCGACAAAAAGATCCGGCGATCTTTGTGTTCAAGGACTTACATCCGTTCAAAGATTCAGCAGCGGTAACGAGATGGTTGCGTGATGCGATTGCTAGTTTCCAAGGGACACAGAAAACAATCGTGTTAATGTCGCCCATCCAACAAGTACCGATCGAACTAGAAAAAGAAGTAGTAGTGCTCGACTTTGCCCTACCAGATCTCACCGCACTCGATCGAGTCCTGTCTCAACAGCTAGATCATAATCGACAACAGCGATTATCTAACGAAGGGCGGGAAAAACTACTCAAAGCTTCACTAGGTCTGACCAAAGATGAAGCTGAAAAAGTCTATCGGAAAGCCTATGTCAAACGCGGCCAAATTACCGAAGCTGAAGTTGACATCGTACTCTCCGAGAAAAAGCAACTCATCCGCCGTAACGGCATTCTCGAATTCATCGAAGAAGATGAAACAATCGAATCTGTGGGTGGCTTGGATGAACTCAAAGGTTGGTTGGTTCAGCGTTCTAACGCCTTCTCCGAACGCGCGCGCACCTATGGATTACCACAACCAAAAGGAATGCTGATCCTTGGCGTTCCTGGCTGTGGAAAGTCATTAATTGCCAAAACTACATCCAGACTGTGGGGATTACCACTACTCAGACTGGATATGGGTCGAGTTTATGATGGCTCGATGGTAGGTCGATCGGAAGCTAACTTGCGTGGTGCCCTAAAGACGGCTGAATCGATCTCTCCAGCAATCTTATTTATCGACGAACTCGATAAAGCTTTTGCCGGGACATCGGGTTCAGCAGACTCTGACGGTGGTACATCTAGCCGAATATTTGGTTCATTCCTGACCTGGATGCAGGAAAAAACCTCACCCATCTTCGTGATGGCAACAGCCAACCGCGTCGAACGACTCCCAGGGGAATTTTTGCGGAAAGGACGGTTTGATGAAATCTTCTTCGTAGACTTACCTATTCAGTCCGAACGTGAAGCTGTATTTAAAATTCACTTGAGTAAGCGTAACCGAGATCTAGAACGCTTCGATCTAGAGCAACTAGCCAAAGTTGCCGACGGATTCTCGGGCGCTGAAATAGAACAAGCTTTAATCGCGGCGATGTATGATGCTTTCGCCCAAGAGCGGGAATTCACCCAACTGGATATCATCGCCGCCATTAAAGCAACTCTGCCCCTCTCGCGGACAATGACAGAGCAGGTAACTGCTTTGCGAGATTGGGCAAGACAGCGAGCGCGTCCCGCCGCTGCCTCAGTCGCTGAATACCACCGACTGGAGTTTTAGCCAAGCTTGCTCCGCCTACCGGAGTCAAGGTGCTAGACAGTGCGATCTGGGCACAATAAGCCTATCGACACACTAGCAAGGAGACCAAACACAATCTAGTTTACAACAAGATTGCGCGCCTAAACAGTTCAAGTTGTCGTTTCTCTTAAACTCAATTTTATTGGAGGAAATAGATATGTCCCACTTCAGCACTCTCCGTACTAAAATCACTGACGCAGAAATTCTCAAAACATCCCTGCAAGACCTTGGTGTCAACGTTAAAACCGAAACTGACCTTCGCGGTTATCAAGGTCAGCGCGTGCGGGCTGATATTGTAGCTATTCTCGAAGGTGACTACGATCTAGGGTGGTCTCGCAACAGTGACGGTTCTTTTGAC
>JBJOOY010000017.1:0-6790 GCA_046051065.1 Cyanobacteriota bacterium | reverse complement strand
GAATCGGGTTATCATCATCGATCGGAAACATAATAATTTTTGGTTTTAGGTATTTGATTCGAGTCGAACGTCTTCTCCTTTGCCATTCATCACAAGGGTTGAGGTGAATTAGGCGGTTGATGGTGAGTTTAGCTGCAATAAATACCCACAATTACCCCAAAATTGACTAATTAATAGATTAACACCAACACTATCTTGGCGATGAGGGCTACTGGCATAAACCAGCACCTATCAAATCCTCAACTAAGCACCAATCAATCCTCCTCATTTCCCTGATCCTCCTCATCTCCCTCATCCTCCTTACTCCCTTCACTCTCCGCCGGAAGAGCCGCCACGATCGCGTCAATTACTCGCCCCACCTGAATAATCTCCATCCCCAGATCCGGAAAACTCTGGTGTCCCTTCGGGACGATCGCACGTTTAAACCCCAACTTCGCTGCCTCCTTCAGCCGTAGCTCCAACTGAGATACCTGCCGCACCTGTCCGCCCAAACCAACTTCCCCAATTAACACCGTAAATGGAGCCACCACTCGATCGCGAAAACTTGCCACGATCGCGATCGCAATCCCCAAATCTACCGCAGGCTCAGCCACATTCAACCCCCCCGCCGAAGCCACATAAGAATCCAACTTCGATAATGGAATTCCCACCCGCTTCTCCAACACCGCCAGAATCTGCACCAGACGGTTGTAATCTATCCCCGTACCCGCCCGCCGTGGGGACGGATAACTCGTCGGACTCACCAACGCCTGTAACTCCACCACGATCGGTCTAGTCCCCTCACAAGCAACTACAATCGAAGTTCCTGGAGCCATCCCCTGTCGATCGCCTACAAACAGCTCAGACGGGTTGTCAACCTCCCTTAACCCCCGATCGACCATTTCAAACACCCCCACTTCATGGGTGGCTCCAAAGCGATTTTTGGTCGATCTGAGCAGACGATGGGAGGCAAACCTGTCGCCTTCAAAATATAAGACGGTATCGACCAAATGTTCCAAAACTTTCGGCCCCGCGATCGCGCCCTCCTTAGTTACATGACCGACAATTAGTAAAGTAATATCTTCCCGCTTGGCAACCTTCATCAGCGCCGCCGTACACTCCCGCACTTGCGCCACCGAACCCGCCGCCGAGGTCAGCGCTGGGAAATACACAGTTTGGATACTATCGATCACCGCAACATGAGGTTTGAGCGATTCTAATTCGCGTAAAATTTCCTCTAGATCTGTCTCCGCCTGGACGTATAAATTCGCCCCATCTGCTATGGTTAATTGTTTGGCTCCCTCAATTGCTTCAACATCCTCACTTTCGATTTCTCCCTTCGTCCCTTCTACTCCTAGCCGCGAAGCGCGTAGCTTTACCTGTTTGCCCGATTCCTCACCACAGACATACAATACCCGATAGTGTTTAGACATCAAGTTAGCAGTTTGCAGCAATAGGGTGGATTTCCCAATGCCAGGATCGCCGCCAATTAAAACCAGCGAGCCAGGCACGATCCCACCACCTAAAACTCGATCGAGTTCGCCAAACCCAGAACCCCAGCGCTCCTCTTCACCATCAAGAATTTGCGGAAAAGTCAGTGCAGCCAAAGGATGAGGTTGCCCGTTACTCGCGCCTACAGTGATTTTGGAACCGAGTCCTCTCCCACTCGCTGATTGCGGTCTTTGCTCGATCAATGAGTCATACGTTCCACAAATCGGACACCTACCATACCATTGTGGTGATTCCGACCCACATTCGTTACAAACGTAGACATTACGCGGCTGTTTTGCCATCTTGGATGCTTAAGATTAAAAAATATTAACAGGATTCTAAAGATCGATGTAATTTATGATGCCTGAAAGGGTTTAAATACGTCAATTTGGTTAAGATCGATGATAATCTTAATCATAAGGATGTTAAAAATTAACGTTAAAAAATTACCACTACACGATAGGAGCTTTGACAAGCTTGGAAAATCATAAGGAAACTATTCTAGTCGTTGATGATGAGGCTAGCATCCGTAGAATTTTAGAAACCCGCCTCTCAATGATCGGTTACGATGTCGTTACGGCGGCGGATGGGGAAGAGGCACTAGTCACTTTTCGCGACACCTGTCCGGATCTCGTCGTCCTTGATGTGATGATGCCCAAGCTAGATGGCTATGGGGTTTGTCAAGAGTTACGGAAAGAATCCGATGTCCCCATCATTATGCTAACCGCTTTGGGGGATGTTGCAGATCGGATTACGGGATTGGAATTAGGTGCGGATGATTATGTCGTCAAACCCTTCTCTCCCAAAGAATTAGAAGCGCGGATTCGATCGGTATTACGCCGGGTTGATAAAAATGGGTTGAATGGAATTCCCAGTTCTGGAGTAATCCAGATTGCCACGATTAGAATCGATACCAATAAACGTCAAGTTTATAAGGGCGATGAGCGAATTCGCTTAACGGGAATGGAGTTTAGTTTACTCGAACTATTAGTAAGTCGATCGGGCGAACCATTTTCTCGATCGGAAATTCTCCAAGAGGTGTGGGGATATACTCCCGAACGCCACGTCGATACTAGAGTTGTAGACGTACATATCTCCCGTCTCCGCGCCAAACTCGAAGAAGATCCTAGCAATCCAGAACTGATTCTCACCGCTAGGGGCACGGGTTATTTGTTCCAACGGATTATCGAGCCAGACGAAATTTAGACATCTTCAATGCCCACAGAGGAGGGCTGAACCCTCCTCTTCCTGTCGATAGAATAATTCACTCGAATTAATAAATTCAACCGATTGCTTCTCATCAGTTTTGGTAAGAACCACCTATGTCGATCGATTTTCGCCATCTCACTCCTACCGATCTCGTGTTGATGCAAAATCTACTGAAGATGTTCGGCGAAGCATTTGAAGACATTGAAACATACACTACCAACCCACCCAGTGAAGATTATTTACGGCGACTGCTTGGCAATGACACCTTTATTGTCTTGACTGCTCTAAAAAATGGTGAGGTAGTAGGTGGAATCGCTGCCTACGAGCTGCAAAAGTTCGAGCAGGAACGGAGCGAGATTTATATTTACGATCTCGCTGTTTTCGAGCGGTATCGGCGGATGGGGATCGCCACAGCCTTAATCGAGAACCTCAAAGCAATTGCTATCGATCGAGGGGCTTATGTAATCTTCGTTCAGGCTGACACTAACATTGAGGACGAACCCGCGATCTCCCTGTATACTAAGCTTGGACACCGTGAAGAGGTACTGCACTTCGATATTTATGTACCACCTAAATCTAGCGATCGATCGGTGAAATAACAAGAATTCGCCTCTACAATCTTGCACTCATTTATTTCAGATGATGAAACAAGACTCTAATCGCATTTTGCGACTCGTGCCAATCGGTGCTGGGAGCATCGCTGGAACGTTATTAATGTTAAACCGGGTATTAACCCCAGAATTGACCGACTCACAGGCTCGATCGGATGCGGTAGGGGTAGTTGTGACTGCGCTATTATTACTTACCGGATTCCTCTGGCAACAAGTCCAGCCCCGACAGCCCGATAGTATTATTTTAGAAGGTGATGAAGGTTTTGAACTGTTACCAACACTACCATCATCACTCCAAACCGAATTAGCTTGGGCATCCCATCTATTACTCACAAATACTGTCACTAAATCGATCGTCATTTATCATCAGGGACGAGTATTACTCAGACGGGGAGTATTGAGTCCCACAGCAGAAGTAACACCAGGTGTAATACTCGATCGAGTGTTGAGCAAACAAAAAGCAATTTATTTAGTAGATACCAAAGTCTATCCCGGCAGAATTGAATTTGATTATTTACCGCCCAATACTCAAGGCATTATTTGTCAGCCATTAGGCAGTCAAGGTGTAATGATCTTGGGTGCAAGTGCTCCGCGTAGTTATACCAAACAAGATGAAGCGTGGATTGAAGGTATTGCTGATAAATTGACAAATAGTCTAGATTCAATCATCGCCAATTAACTTTGAAAATTGTCAACTCACCAAAATCCCTATTGTAGTAGGCACTAATTCTTACCCGATCGGGAGTCCAGAAGTTATCATAATTATTAGGCTATTTATTTAAATCACGAAGCCAACACTCTTGCTCTAGACGCGAGATATGTACTCAAGCTTCTAAACCGAAACTCTAAGAGGATAGTAATATGGGATTATTCGATCGGGTGAGCAGACTGCTGCGGGCGAATGTTAATGATATGGTGAGTAAAGCCGAAGATCCAGAGAAAATTCTGGAACAAGCGGTGATGGACATGCAAGAAGACTTAGTCCAACTGCGCCAAGCTGTTGCTAGTGCGATCGCTAATCAAAAACGGACCGAGCAACAGTACAATAAATCGATGGCTGATGCCAATAGCTGGCAGAGCAAAGCACAATCAGCCCTCCAAAAAGGCGACGAAGATCTCGCCCGTGAAGCACTAGTTCGCAAGAAAAACTATAGCGAAACCGCTGGCTCACTCAAAGCCCAGTTAGACGGGCAAGCAGGCACTGTAGATACGATGAAAAAAAGCTTGATCCAGCTTGAAGGCAAGATTTCGGAAGCGAAAACCAAGAAAGACATGCTCAAGTCTCGCGCTCAAGCGGCTAAAGCACAAGAACAACTCCAAGGCGCGGTAGGACGCATCGGCAATAACAGTGCGATGTCAGCATTCGAGCGGATGGAAGAAAAAGTGCTCCTACAAGAAGCAAAATCTCAAGCTGCGGCTGAAATTACTGGTACTGACTTAGAGAACAGGTTTGCTGCGCTCTCAGCAGGTAGCGATGTCGATGACGAACTCGAAGCAATGAAGCAGCAAATGCTAGGCGGTAGTAAGCCCGCAGCTTCTCTCCCACAAGGAACATCATCGCCAACTTCTACACCGGCAACTCCCCCTGTTACCGATCGGGTGATGACTGCCGAAGAGCGGGAATTAGAAGCTTTACGCAAGCAAATCGATAATCTGTAGGACAGTTGATAGTGAACGAGAGTGAGGGAGTGGGGGCAGAAATGTTAACCCCTCAACTCTGCTCAATTATCTATCCCTGAGCCGCGATTAATTTATCGACTTGTTTGGCTGTTTCAAAGAAGTGTGCGACATTTTCTTCTGGTACGGTTGGTAAGACACCGTGTCCGAGATTCATGATGTGACCAGTTTTACCAGCTTTGCGGACGGTATCGATAATTCGATCGCGGATAAAATCTTTCGAGCCATATAATGCACAGGGATCCATATTACCTTGTACACCTAAATGTGCTCCAATCCGCTGCCTGCCTACTGCCATATCCACAGTCCAATCGAGGCTGACAATATCAACACCAGATTTACCCATAAGTTCTAAGACCCCAGAGCTACCACTGATGTAAAGAATCAGGGGTGTATCGGGGTGGGTTGCTTTCACCTGACGCACTACTTGCTGCTGGTAGGGTAGGGCGAAAGTTTCATAATCTTGGGGACTGAGTTGTCCTGCCCACGAATCGAACATTTGGACGACTTGAGCACCGCAATCGATTTGATGGCGGACATATACAGCGATCGCGTCGGCAACTTTAGTGAGTAAACTATGTAGCATGGCGGGTTCGCGGAATGCCATACCTTTAATATTGGCATAATCCTTCGAGCTTTTACCTTCGATAGCGTATGCGGCTAATGTCCACGGTGCGCCAACAAAACCGAGCACTGTGGATTTATTCCCAACTTCCCGCCGTAAGGTACCAAGAATCTCTTTAATGAAGGGTAGCGACTCATCAGGGGCAAGGGGATGAAGTGCGTCGATTTGCGCCTGAGAGCGAATTGCTGGCTCGATAATTGGCCCTTTGCTCTCAATGATGTCAAACGGAATGCCGATCCCTGGCAGGGGCGTGAGGATGTCGGAGAACATGATGACGCCATCGGGTTGAAAGGCGCGCCAGGGTTGCATCGAAATTTCGATCGCGAGTTCGGGTTTTTCAGATCGATCGCGAAAAGAGGGGTATTTATCCCGCAGATCCCGATAAACTTTCATATATCGCCCCGCTTGGCGCATCATCCAGACAGGCGGACGGTCTAAAGTAGCACCTTTGGCTGCACGTAATAATAAAGGTTCTTGGCTAATATCGGTCATTTCTACTATGGCTGTTTTAATATACGCAATCTCTGATTCTACTCGATTCGGGGGTTAGGGATTGGGGGTTAGTCGATCGACAGTAGTAGATAGTAGGCGATCGGGTTGGGTACTGCCCAGCATCTAGGTTTAAGCCTATTTAAATCTTATGAATATTTGTATCTACCTCGGCCGATATCCATTGTTCTGACATTTAATACGATCGTTAAGATTGGCATTCAGGACAATAATGTGTGCCCCTGCCACCGAGTCGAATTTTTTCGATCGGGGTGTTGCAGACGCGACAAGGCTGGTTGGTGCGGTTATATACCCACGCCATGCCACCATAATTGCCGTTGGTACCTCGAACATTGAGATAATTACTAAAGGTAGTACCACCTTGCTCGATCGAGGTGTTCAGGACTTTGATGGCTGACTCACGCAATGCGACAATCTGGGCTGGTGTTAAATTGCCAGCGAGAGTATTGGGGTGAATGTTACTCAGAAATAAAGCTTCATCGGCGTAGATATTTCCCAACCCCGCGACTAAAGCTTGATCGAGGATGACGGTTTTAATGTTGCGCTGGGATTTCTGGAGTTTAGCGAGCAAATACTCAATGCTAAACGCCGGATCGAACGGTTCTGGACCTAATTTTCCCATACCTGTCATTACCTGTTCTGGCTGTTTTTCGGGGGGAATCCACCACATCTGCCCGAAGGTGCGCTG
>JBJOOY010000016.1:0-4051 GCA_046051065.1 Cyanobacteriota bacterium | reverse complement strand
CTAATTGCTAAGGTACCCATGATGCAGTGAATGCGAAAATTACGTTGAGTGCTAAAGGCATATGTAACTCCAGCAGCAGCATATCGGAAACTTACACCAATACTTGACGCTACTTTCCAAGCCTGAGTGCGGTGCTGAGAGTTCCGTTCTGGTGGGGGAAAAGAAGTCGATGTTGTAGCACTTAACTCTGGTTGACGACTTGTAGTATTGGATGATTCCTTCATTCTAATAATCTGCATACACGGGTCACTCCTAAAAAAGTAAAAAAGTCATTAATTAAACGGACAGCTCGCACCTAAATGAATGAAAAATCTCTAATTTCATGATGTTAATGAGATCTATAGACCACTGAGTGCTAAGAATGTTTCTTGTTGATGCAGCATTTTGACAAGACTTATCTCATCGGGATGATCCCAACCTAAAAGATGAAGTAGTCCATGACTTGCTAGCCAGGCTAGCTCCCTAGTTAAAGAATACCCATGTTCGACGGATTGTTTACTAGCAGTCTCCACAGAAATAATAATGTCGCCCAAATAAAATGGTAATTCGGCGGGATTTGCTGCGATTTGGGGAAAATTTACGTCCATTGCTGCAAAAGATAGCACATCTGTTGGCTGGTCTTTGTGACGAAATTTAGCATTTAAAGCTTGAATTTCGGCATCGGTGGTGAGCCGCAGGCTCAACTCATAAGCAGTTGCTGGTGGTAAATCTAATCCTGGTGTCTCTAACCAAGCTTGGAACCAAGTTGCCCAAGTATTTTCTGCAACGATCTTAGATTGATACAAATCTTGAACGATTAATTCCAGGTTCATTAAGAAAATAGGTGAAGGGTTAAGCGAGATTGCATAACTAAATGCCTAACATCTAAATCCCCTAATCATCTAGTTAAGTAAGCTAGCCCAACGAACAGTGTTAATAAGCCAATGGTGCTCAGAGCAAAGTGTTGCAGCGATTTATTGCGCTTCTTTACCATGTTTTTCATGGCGTATTTGACAAACTTGGTTTTAAGTTCTTCTGCTGTGGGTGGAGTTTCCATCTCCACTGTAGATTCGGTGATGGGTGTTTCCGTTGGGTTATCACTCATAAGTAGCGATCGAGATTGTCTCTTGATGTAAATTCAATTTAGTTAAATTCTACAGTATCTACTCTTAACTTTTTGTAACAAATTTACAAAAAGTTCTGTGGATCGATATCGATCGTCATTTTGACTACATTAGAACACTTGGTCCTGAGTGCATCCCAATTAGGTAGTCGGACAGTACCATTTGGCAAATACTTGAGCATAATTTGCCAGCGATAGCGATTATTAACCCGCATTACCGTTGCTGGTGCGGGACCTAATAATTCGTAGTGTCCGGCAATTGCGGCATCATTTAGCTCTAGACCAATTTCCGTGACAGTCTGTTCGACCGCTAAGGCATCGAGACTACTAAACCTCAGCAAAATTAATTTGCCATAGGGTGGATAATCTAGCATCTGCCGTTCGGGTAACTCGGTGGCGATAAATGCCCGATAATCGTGTCTAGTCACAGCATCCAGTACTGGATGTTCAGGATTATATGTTTGAATGATTACTTTTCCGGCTTCGTCTCCACGTCCGCATCTCCCCGCTACCTGGGTGAGAGTTTGGAAAGCGCGTTCTGCGGCTCGATAATCAGATAAGTGTAATAACCCATCAGCCGCGACAACACCGACAAGGGTGACTTGAGGTAAATCTAATCCTTTAGTGAGCATTTGGGTGCCCACGAGTAAATCGGCATCTCCTCGCACAAATTCGGTCAAAATCCGGCGATGTTCGCCTTTGGCGCTGGTAGTATCGCTATCGAACCGCAGACAGCGCAATTCGGGAAAATGTTGGTTCAACTCTTCGACAATTTTTTGGGTGCCACTACCGAAGAATTTAAAATAGGGAGAGTCACATTCAGGACAGTTGCGGGTTTGAGGTTGGCAGTGATTGCAATAATGGCAGCGTAACAGGGCATTTTCCGCTGTACCCGGCTGATGGTAGGCGAGCGAGACATCACAGTGGGGGCATTCAGGTACATAACCACAACTCCGACAGGAGACAAATGTGCTATGTCCGCGCCGATGGATGAATAAGATCCCTTGCTGTTTACGCGTTTGCAGTTGCCGCAATGCTTGCGAGAGGGGACGGCTGAAAATGCTCCGATTACCTTGTTGCAATTCCTGGCGCATGTCCACAATTTCTACTGGCGGGAGGGGGCGGGAATAGACGCGGGTGGGGAGGGACAGGTAGTCGGCAGTGGACAGTGAATTTTGGGTAGAAACCCAGGTTTCTAGTGAGGGGGTGGCGGAACCGAGGATGAGGGGACAAGATTCTAGTTCTGCTCGCCATTTGGCGATATCTCGGGCATGATATGTGGGTGCTGGTTGGTCTTGTTTGAAACTGGAGTCGTGTTCTTCGTCGAGGATGATTAGTCCTAAGTTGGTTAATGGTGCAAAAATTGCCGATCGAGTGCCGATCACAATTTGACTAGTTTCTGTTAGCATTGTTCGCCAAGTATCGTAGCGTTCGCCATCACTAAGAGCACTATGATAAACAGCTACTTTATCGCCAAATCTCGATCGAAATCTGTCGGTTAATTGTGGTGTTAAACCAATTTCGGGCACTAACACTAATGCCGATTTTCCTTGAGCTAAAATCTGGTGAATTGCCTGTAAGTAAACTTCTGTTTTACCAGAACCAGTAACGCCATGTAGCAAGACTAGTGCAAATCCTGACAGTTTATCGATCGAGTCTAATGCCGCAGCTTGATCGTCGGTTAAAGTCTTGGCTGGCTCTTGTTGAAATACCCCTAATTCTCGATCGGCTCGCAGTTTTTGGCGATCGACGATCGCAATATATCCCTTGTCAACAATCTTGTTTAAAGTTGCGGTAGTTGTCTTACTAAGTTTTAGTAATTCTGATTGCCATAATTCACCATCATGTTGTTTTAATACTTCGATAATCGAGCGCTGTCGATCGGTTAGATCGATCGCAATTAGATCTGAAGTTAAAATCACCGCTTTTTGCAATTTTGGCTGTTGAGTTTGTCCCGACTCCAAATAAGATGATACCAACCCTCGATCGAGTAGTTCGCGCAAACCTCTTCTCGCTCCAGGTATTTGCTGTTGGATATACTGCCAACTATAGTTACCTGCCGATTTAGATCTCAATAATTCTAGAATCTTTTTAGCAATATCATTCGATACAATATCTGTACTAAAAGTTGTCGGACTAATTTTAATTCGTCGATGCGATCGAGTCAGTAATCCAGGCGGTAAGGCTACTTTAATAACTTGAATTAATGGTGTATAATAGTACTCAGAAATTTGAATCAACCATCGCCAATAATGAGGTTTAAATAATCCAGATGCCACCACATCATCGATATCTCTAATTTTATCGATCGATATATTTTCTGGCAATCGATCGACAAATCGAATTACAATCCCCCCAACTATTTGTCCGCCCAAGGGAACACTTAAAATATCCCCAACTCCTACGTTAATTTTTTCAGGTACATTATAGGTATATAAAGCTTGCACGCCTGGGCAATCTACCAATACTTCTACTAAACCGTGTGCCTTCGGACTGACAACATATCCAGTCATCGGTTCGGCTACAGTAGTTAGTGTAAAAAGATCGGTATTTAACATTAATTTAGATAAATTAGTAGTTCAGATAAATTATAAAATACAGCGTTTCTATCTCTAGTGATGTAAAGGTTCCTAACCACTGTTTATTTTCATTACAAAAATGTATCGCTGCAAATAGGAAATTGCGATAAACCAAACAAGCTCGATTGTAAATTTAGAATTACTACTTCGATGAAACACTTATTAATAAATAGATTTCAGGGTGCATTAATCGGGATAAATACTATGTATATTACCGATCGACAGCCCAGCCCAAATCAAATGGCGATCGATGCCCATCCGGCGCTAATTGAGGGAATTGACAGCTTGATTAGTAGAGGTAGATTCGATCTCCAAGATTGGTCGGATCGTAATTTTGTGATTACTAAAGATCCGGCTCAGGCGATCGTGG
>JBJOOY010000015.1:0-14126 GCA_046051065.1 Cyanobacteriota bacterium | reverse complement strand
ACGAACATTGGCGTTGCTCGATCGTTTATCAGAAAATACCGATTCGTTTTTTGCTAAGATATCGTTCTAGATCCTTTGGCTACTGAGTTTGCATTGACTGGTCCGTTGCGGCGATATCGAACCCAATGCCTTACCCATCTTAATTCACAATGATTTTTATAGGGGGACAGATTCAAACACACTCATTTTCCCAAGGCGAATCGTAATAATTTCAACATCCGTGATGGCTTTATGAGATCCTTGCTGAGTGTGAGCAGGTGTAATCCAGAATGTACCCTCAGAACAAGTTGTTCCACCAGTTTCAACAACTCCACTCAAAACATAAACATACTCATTGCAAGGATGCGTGTGAATAGGGATTGTAGTTCCTGCCTTTAGCTTTAGTAAGTGAATTGAACCCTCTGGCACAGGTTCAGCCAAAGGTAAAACCTGTGTACCAGGGAAGCGATCCATGTTTAGCCATTGCCCAGAGACAGTTTGAATGAAAGTTTGTTCTGACATATTTTGTACCTCATGATAAAATTATCGACAGGAGTGAATATTATTCACTCCCAAAGTTTAACATAAACCTCTATGACATAACAAAACATTTGAAAACCTCGCCGTCTCGTTACGATATTGAAGGTAGATATGCAGCACTGCTTCAAGCAGGTGAAATATTGCTGTGCAGTGGCTACGACAACGCACAACCTCAACTGATTGCCAAAACCGCAGGCGTATCAATTCGATCGTTCTCCCTGATTTTATTTGTACTAACATAATCTTCGGTAAATACTACCTGAATACCACACCATTTATCTCGATCGAGTGGCACATAATAAAAGATATAAGTGCTGTCATTCCCCCAACGATCGTGCCCAAACAATCTGAATCTTCATCGAATCCACCACCAGCACCAGCAACACCCGAAACTAAGTCAGGATTGGATTTGTGGAAAGATCGCTTCACAGGTGGCTGGAATGATGCGACGGGTAAAGTCATGCAAATTTTGCCTGTAGACAAAGCCGCCCAAACTGTGACACAGTGGTTTACCGTTGATGATGCCCAAGTAGCAGAGATTTTAGCTTCGGTGCGAGCTAAATTACCGACTACTGAAGCTTTGCTCGTCGGTAAACCCCAAGCGGGTAAAAGTTCGATCGTCCGAGGTTTGACGGGAGTTTCGGCGGAAATTATCGGACAGGGATTTCGTCCGCACACGCAGTCCACCGAACGTTATGCTTATCCTTCGAGCGAATTACCGTTATTAATCTTCACAGATACGGTAGGCTTGGGCGATATCGATCGAGATACACAGAGTCTGATTCAGGAATTAGTTAGCGATCTTGAAGCCGAAACTAACCGCGCGCGGATCGTGATTCTTACTGTCAAAATTAATGATTTCGCGATCGATACCCTCCGCCACATCGCCACAGAATTACGCAAAAAATATCCCCACATCCCTTGTTTGTTAGCGGTAACTTGTCTGCATGAAGTTTATCCAGCTACCCAAACCGATCATCCTAATTATCCGCCCACACTAGAATCAGTCGATCGATCCTATACAGCCATCCAGCAGGCATTTACCGGGCTGTTCGATCGATCCGTACTAATTGACTTCACTTTAGTAGATGATGGCTTCACGCCCAAATTTTATGGCTTAGAGACGATGCGCGAAACCCTCGCCGATCTCTTGCCCGAAGCCGAATCTCAGACAATTTATCAATTACTCGATCGCGAGTCTGGCGAACAGTTGGGCAATATCTACCGCGATGTCGCCCGCCGTTATATTTTACCATTCTCGATCGCCTCAGCGACCGTCGCCGCGATCCCTTTTCCCTTCGCCGATTTACCCGTACTTACCACTATTCAAGTTTCGATGGTAGGGCTATTGGGCAAATTATACGGTCAAACCCTGACTCCATCCCAAGCTGGGGGAGTAGTTAGCACGATCGCGGGTGGTTTTCTCGCCCAATTAGTCGCCCGACAGTTAATCAAATTTATCCCTGGGTTTGGCAGTGTCATTTCTGCATCCTGGGCGGCTGCATATACTTGGGCATTGGGTGAGGGTGCTTGCGTCTATTTTGGCGATCTCATGGGTGGTAAAAAACCCGATCCGCAACAAATTCAGGCAGTGATGGCTGAGGCTTTTACTAATGCCAAGGAAAGGTTTAAGTTTAGTGGCTAGTGATTCTCCATCCGCTACTAAATCGATGTGGAATGTGCCGCGAGCTGATTTCTGATTATGCATCTAGTTGTAAAGTTATTATCACAGATGGAGAATGTACAAACATCAAAGAATTATTGCCGCGAAAATATCAGCGGTTAGATTGAGATTCAACAATCTTGCGATCGATCTAACGCTTTCAAATATCTTCGATCGCAAGATCTTAAAGCGTGATATTCAAACTACTAAGGGTATCTACGATAAGATACCCTAAAATTGAAATATCGTAACTAGCCAATTACAAAATTAACCAACTTCCCTGGCACCACAATTACTTTCTTCACCTCCTTATCGGCAATAAATCGTTGAGCAACATCTGACTCGCGGGCATATTTTTCTAACTCTTGTTTATCCGCTGTCGCTGGTACTTGAATCGTGCCACGGATTTTGCCCATAATTTGAATTACCAGGGTAATTTCATCAGCAACTAAAGCATCTGGATCGTATTTTTGCCATGCTTGCGTGTGAACTGAGCCAGTATGTCCGGTTAATTGCCATAATTCCTCAGACATGTGGGGTGAAAACGGTGATAGTAATAAGATCAGGGTAATGATACTTTCGGCATAAATAGGTGAATTTTTACAGTCAGCATCATTCATGGCATTGCTTAACTTCATTAATTCGGAAATAGCTGTATTAAATTGATAATCACCATCTAAATCCTCAGTGATTTCCTTAATTGCTGTGTGAATTGCTTTGCGTAAATCTTTCTCATTTTTAGTCGTTGCCGTCGGCAGTTTAGTTAGATCTACTTTTACTGCCGCCGGATTATTTACATAATCAAAAACTAATTTCCAGACACGATTGAGGAAGCGTGCTTGCCCTTCGACATCTGCATCATCCCATTCTAAATCCTTCTCTGGTGGTGCTTTAAACAGGATAAACATCCGCGCGATATCCACACCATGTTTAGTAATTACTTCCTCTGGTGCGATGCCATTACCTTTAGATTTGGACATGGTAGCGTAGAGTAATTCTAGCGGTTCGCCAGTGGTCGGATCGATAGGATGTTCGGCATTAACTGCATCGAATGGTATCCATTTATCTTTCCCTTCCTTGGCGGGATTTACATAAGTCAAACCCTGTACCATTCCTTGAGTTAATAACCGTTTGAATGGTTCGTCAAATTTCAACAAATTGCTGTTGGGACTATCCCCGTCAGATCTGTCCCGCAAGACTTTTGTAAAGAAGCGAGAATATAATAGGTGCAAGATCGCATGTTCGACTCCCCCAACATATTGATCTACTGGCATCCAGTCGTTAACTTGGCTAGGATCGAAAATTTTGCTGGGATTTTGCGCGTCAGTAAAACGCAAGAAATACCAAGAGGAGTCGATGAATGTATCCATCGTATCGGTTTCCCGTTTGGCAGGGATACCGCACGTAGGACAGGGAACGTTTACCCACGCGGCTAATTGGGCTAAGGGATTGCCACCTTTGCCTGTAAATTCGACATCTTCGGGCAACTTTACGGGTAAATCTTCAGTAGGTACTGGGACTGCGCCACAATTAGAACAATGGATAATCGGAATCGGCGCACCCCAGTAGCGTTGACGAGAAATCAACCAATCCCGCAACCGATATTGAATTTTAGCTTTACCCCAACCTTGTGCTTCGGCATAGCTAATCACCGATTGTTTGCCAGATAGGGAATCAATTCCGGTAAATTTACCAGAATTAGTCATTACTCCTGCTTCGGTATAGGCTGAGGTCAATCCTGTGGATGGCTCTTCTTTGGAGTTGAGGATGACCATCTTAATGGGCAATTGATATTGAGTGGCAAATTTGAAGTCGCGATCGTCATGTGCGGGCACGCCCATTACAGCGCCCGTTCCGTATTCGTATAGAACGTAATCGGCAATCCAAATCGGCACTTCTTTGCCTGTAAATGGGTTGATGACAGATCCGCCTGTGGGTACACCACGTTTGGGTTTATCATCGGCAGTCCGATCGATCTCGCTTTCGTTACTAACTTCGGCGATAAATGCCGCTACAGCAGCAGATCGATCGGGTGTGGTCACTTGCGCCACTAATGGATGTTCGGGAGCCAGAACGACGTAGGAAACGCCATAAACGGTATCGGGACGAGTGGTAAATACGGCAACTTTCTCGGTGGAACCTACGATCGGAAATTCTAAATACGCCCCAACTGATCGACCGATCCAGTTTGCCTGCATGGTTTTGACCTTCTCTGGCCACCCAGTTAATTGCTCTAGATCGGCGATTAACTGGTCTGCATAGTCGGTAATTTTTAAAAACCACTGGCGCAGTAATTTTTTCTCAACAATTGCCCCAGATCGCCAGGAACGTCCCTGTCCGTCTACTTGTTCGTTAGCTAAAACCGTTTGGTCGATCGGATCCCAATTTACCGCCGCTTCGCGCTGATATGCCAATCCCGCTTGGAAAAATTGTAAGAAAATCCACTGCGTCCATTGATAATAATCTGGCGAACAAGTGGCAATTTCCCGCTCCCAATCGATCGATAATCCCAGTTGTTTCAACTGTTCGCGCATATGGGCGATATTTTGATATGTCCATTGGGCAGGATGTATGCCCCGCGCAATTGCGGCATTTTCCGCAGGTAATCCAAACGCATCCCAACCCATCGGATGCAACACCCGAAATCCTTGCATTCGCTTGAATCTAGCGATCGCATCGGTAATTACATAGTTACGAACGTGTCCCATATGCAGATTCCCCGATGGATAGGGAAACATCGAGAGGGCATAAAATTTTGGTCGATCGCTAGTAATATCGGTTTGATATAATTTTTGCTCTGTCCAGGTTTGTTGCCATTTGGACTCGATGTTACTGGGAATATATTTAGCATCCATGCGATCGATCCTGTTTAGTTAAGATTTAAAATAGGGGTTTAAATATTGTGGCACAGGGAAAGGGTTCAAAAGTGTCGGAATGATGAGAACAATCCAAAATTGCCATGTTTTTGTTTACGGTACGCTCAAGCCTGGGGAAAGTAATTTTGATCGCTATTGTGGGGATCGAGTTATATCTATCGATCGTGCATATATTCTGGGTGAGTTATATCATTTCCCCTCATTGGGCTATCCAGGGGCAATTCATGGGAATAGACGAGTGCATGGCTTTGTACTCACTTTCGCCGATCCTACAATCTTAACGAATTTAGACAAACTCGAAGACTACGATTCTGCCAGACCAACAATTGAAAATGATTATACCCGCGAACTAGTCATGACTTATACACCTGAAGGCATTCCCTGGATCCCAGCTTGGGCTTATTTGATGACACTCGATCGATCGGGTGGTATTCTAGTCCCCAATGGCTGGTGGGGGATAGGGGAATAGGGAATGGATGCAGCGATTTTAGTCGAATTGTCGAATATATAATTAAGTTTGCTCGATCGCTTAATTGCTAGCCTACCTTAAACTGTAATGAACCAAAAATTACCTGTGCCATTGCCAGCAGTTCGAGATCTAATCCAAGCGCTGGATTTGCAAGCCCATCCTGAAGGTGGTTTCTATCGAGAGACATGGCGATCGGATCTAATCTTGCCACAATCTGCTCTACCTGAGGGTTATGATGGGACTCGAGCGGCTGGTACCGCCATTTTATTTCTCTTACCGACTGGGCATAGTTCTCGCTGGCATCGAGTTAAATCCGCTGAACTCTGGTTTCATCAAGCTGGAGATCCACTAGAATTGAGCATTGCTGCATCCATTGAGCCGGAACCGCTACCAATCTATTTAGGATGCGATCGCTGTTTTCAGGCAGTTGTACCACCCAACTGGTGGCAAAAAGCACAACCCTTAGCTGGGGATGCTGGATATTCACTCGTAGCCTGTGTGGTGGTGCCAGGTTTTGACTTTGCAGATTTTGAGCTAATTAATCAGAGTGCGTAACTGCCTCAATAATTTACCGTCGATCGCGCTCAAATAATTTGCCGAGCAGAAATAATTATATATTCCCTAATCCCCCCTCTCAACTAGAAAATTTATTTTGCACGAGCACCGATCTCTACCACCCAGTCAGTCTGTCGGGTACACTAGAAGATGGCAGGACTGTATTAGGAAGAAATATGATTCAACGTCGTTCGCATTCACACTTTGACTCGATCCAGATTGCTTATCGAGCAGAGGAACTGATTGGCGCAGCTTCTAATCGCTATAAAATCACCGTCCAAGTAGCCAACCGCGCGAAAAAACGCCATCGCTATGAAGCTGATAATGTTGACGATCCGACGATGAAACCTGTCATGCGTGCCATCATCGAAATGTCTGACGAGTTGACTCAGCCAGAAATTCTGGGAGATTAATCTCTAGTCAAGGGTACCAGGATTGGTACCCTAACTTTTTTTATGCAAAAAGTCCTGAAATCTGGTAAAGGTTGGCGACTAGGTTGGAATCCAACAAATGTATATCCAGGATTAGTCGGTAGTGACGATTGGGCATTAGAACTTACCGCTGCCGAACTAGAAGATTTTTGTCGCTTGCTGGGGCAATTGGTAGATAATATGCGATCGATCCAAGCGGAATTAATGGATGAAGAAAAAATCGCCTGTGAAGCTGAAAGCGATCTCCTGTGGCTGCAAGTGGCAGGCACTGCTAATGAGTATAGCTTGCGGCTCATTCTCAATACTGGGCGCAGTGGCGAAGGTAATTGGCACGCTGAGTTTGTCGCCGATTTAGTTGCTGCTTCCCAAAATCTGAAGTTTTTTTGAGCCGATCGTTAGCTGTTAGAATTGGTAAAATCTGACTTGCCACCAGTTTTGCTAATTAGCCGGATATTTTCGATTTGCATCGATTTTTCGAGCGCCTTAGCCATATCGTATAGCGTTAGAGCCGCGATCGATACTGCGGTGAGAGCTTCCATTTCTACACCCGTTTCAGATTTAACCATCACTGTTGCTCGAATTTGGAAACCTGGCAACTGACGATCGGCTGTTAATTCTACTGCAACTTTACTCAATGGGAGCGGATGACACAGCGGAATCAGATTGGCGGTTTGTTTGGCTGCCATAATCCCCGCAATCCGCGCAGTACCCAAAGCATCCCCTTTAGGTGCATTGCCAGCCAGAATCGCCTCTAAAGTCTCGATCGACATGCGCACTTGTCCTCCAGCTAGTGCCGTACGTTTGGAGATCGCTTTATCCGTCACATCCACCATCTGCGCTTCACCGCGATCGTTCAAATGGGTAAGCTGGGTTTCCTGACTAGATTCAATATTCTGAGAAATATTTTGCACAGGCTGAGAAAGATATGGTATATTTAAAAACGGACTGGGCGAGTGGCTTAGTGGATAAAGCATTTGGCTACGAACCAAAAGATCGGGGGTTCGAATCCCTCCTCGCTCACTAAATATTCTAATGGAGTTTCAGATCGATTCTGGAACTCCATTAGTTTTTCTATCTTCACATTTAAGTATCACAAGTCCCCCAGCGATCGAGGATTTGAATGCGACCTGTGGTATTTATCACCTTGTAATGTTACTTAACTTCAGGATGAATTTCATTACAAACATCACCCCCCATTCGATTAATCCGATCGATCGCTCGATATAACCTGCCAAAATAACGCCGATCGAACTTAAAAACTAGACGCGGTAAATCTACCGTCGGATCGTCTAATTCAGCTGGTAAGGCTTTGGTGCGGACAATTTTACCGCTAGCAACTAAATCGCCAAACTCCTGATTTAACAAATCGAGATCTCGATCGCAAATATCTACCTTTAATCGCATCACAAACTCTTCGCCGACAAACCGACTAGAATGATAAACTCGATAAAAAGTCCGAATTGTCTCGACTGCTACATTAATATCATCAGTAATCGTATATAAACTTGTATCATCAGGTCCAATCCATCCCTGTTCAACCAAGTTTTTGCTTAAATAAGCATCCCAATCTCGCCAATACGTACCACCAGGTCGATCGATTAGCACCAGCGGTATGGGGCCATATCGACCCGTCTGGCACAGTGTCAGCGTCTCTAACGCCTCATCCTGAGTCCCAAACCCACCAGGGAATAGTGCCACAGCATCGCTCTCCCGCAAGAAAAATAACTTACGGGTGAAAAAGTACTTAAAGGCAATCTCTTTGGGGTCTCCAGCAATATATTGATTTGCCCCCTGCTCGTAGGGAAGTTGAATATTTAATCCAAAGGAATTTTCAGCGCCAGCACCTTCATTCGCTGCGGCCATAATGCCGCCACCAGCACCTGTAATCGTCATAAACCCCTGTTGGGTAATGGCACTAGCAAAGTCCCGAGCGAGTTGATATTCTGGGGCAGTCTCGTTCGTCCGCGCCGAGCCAAATACTGCCACCTTCCGAATGTGACGATAGGGATGAAATACCTGAAATGCTCGTTCCATATCGCCGATCGAAGCACTGAGAATTTTCCAGTCTAATCGATCGATCTCTGTCTCAGATAGCCTTAAAATCGCCTCCAACGCACGTTGAATCCACTTACCGTTACTCATGCTCGGCAACCGATCGATCGTGGCTAATAGGTCTTGTTTCAGTTCAGATAGATCGCCCATGTTTATAATTCAAAATTATCTAGCTTCTACTTAACTATTCCCTATTCCCTAAAAGTAAAGCGTCTCCAGCCTAAAAATAGCCAGAGACGCACCTGTAACATACAGCAATAATTTAAAGATATTTTTCCAAGGTGTTGGAAAGAGTTGCTTTTGGTACTGCACCAACTACGGTATCGACTTTTTCCCCACCTTTAAAAATCATTAGTGTTGGAATACTGCGGATGCCATACTGACTAGCAACGTTGGGATTATTGTCAGTATTCAGCTTGAATACTTTAATCTTGCCTTCGTACTGAGCAGCGATTTCATCAACTACAGGTCCTACCATTCGACAGGGACCACACCAAGGTGCCCAAAAATCCACTAGCACTGGAATCTCACTATCGAGAACATCTTCTTTAAAAGAACCGTCTGTAACTTCAACTGCTGACGACATGGCTCCAAACCCTATTTCTCTAGATTTTTTGATTTTGTATGTAATTTTACCATAAGTGGCTAGTGGCTAGCGGCTAGCGGCTAGTCACTAGTCTCCGCAGGAGACGCTACGCGAACGGCTATCGCCAGAGCGCGGGGCTTCTGCTGCTTTAGCTAAACCATCAGGAAACCCGTAGCCTCTTCGATCGGAGATACGAAGCGAGACGGAGCGCAAATCGCTATCCACTATCTAATAGGTTTCTACGTGCCAACGACCAGCGCGTTTCATTTGACTACGGTACTCAGCCCATTTGACATCCGATTTGATCGCAGCATTAGTCAGAGCGGCATCGATACCTGTTTCCATGCCTTTCAATCCGCAGATATAGACATGTGTTTTCTCGTCCTGAATGAGCGACCACAGTTCGTCGGCGTTTTCGGCAATGCGATCTTGGATGTACATCTTACCACCCTCAGCATTTTTCTGTTCGCGACTGACGGCGTAGGTAAGCTTGAAGTGATCGGGATATTTTTCCTGAATTTCTTCGAGTTCGTCTTTGTAGAGAATATTGGGGGTAGTTGCTACACCAAATACTAACCAAGCTAGCCCTTTAAATTGATAATCGGGGTTGGCATGGCGTTCGTTGTCTTTGAACATTCGCCATAGATAAGCACGGAAAGGTGCAATACCTGTTCCTGTTGCCATCATGATGACTTTAGCATCAGGGTCGTCAGGTAAGAGCATTTCTTTACCTGTTGGCCCGGTGATTTGGACATCATCACCAGGTTTGACGTTGCACAGGAATGTCGAACAAACACCTTCAATGTCTTTACCAGTTTTTTCGTCTTTGTACTCTAGTTTACGGACGCACAGGGAGACAGTTTTGTCGTTTACATCATCACCATGACGGGTAGAGGCGATCGAGTATAGACGCAGTTTCTGGTTCTTACCTTTAGGATCTTTCCCAGGTGGAACGATCCCAATACTTTGTCCTTCAAAGTAGCTTAAGTCTCCAGCAGAGATATCAAATTTGACATGTTGGACCATGCCAATGCCACCTTCACCCAGCAAGTTGTCATTGGAGACACATTTACCAATGAATGGAGCATTAGGGCGATAGATGTTTACTGGTACATCTGCATGGGCTTTTTTGGCAGGTGTTGCTGGCGCTGGCGTTGATGCAACTGGGGTAGATTCGCTACTTATGGCTGGAATTGGTTCGGATGAGGAACCGAGCGGACGAATACTCAGAATTTTACCGCCTAAATTGGCAATGCGACGTAGTTCTTGATTCATGCGCCCATAGGGTACGGTGATGAAGACACTACCGCTACGACGGATTTTATCATTGGCTCGATCTGCGGATTGATCGCGCAAACCGATGACTTCATAAACGAATAGACGACTGGCTGCTAGACTACTAGCATTACCGCTTAAGCTTGGATTGTACATTACGATCTTATATCTCCGAACCCCAAATAACAGGTGACATTAAATAATTTAACTTATATCTAGCAACCCAATCGACAACGACTGAAAGACTCCGATCACTGTCAAACTAGGATGCAGATTGACTGCATAACATCAATGATATCCCAGCCAGAATACCGTAGCAGTGCCCCATTACACAAGTGCGAATCTGCCGAACTCCGAAATATCTGCTGTTCGATCGCTCTGGACTAGATTCAATCTATGCTCTAGTAGCGATCGAATCAGCGAGATCGAAATCCTGCTCTCAACTATCTCTAAATCCTAATTAGGGCTATAATTACTGCTGGGCATAGTTTCCAATCGTCTATGCTGTAAATATAACTCGAACTAAAAATATTTAATATCAGCATAAGCGCGATCGAACAGCAGAGAATGTATTGAAATGTACGATTTTTTATTTGTCGATCGCCTTAGTACCCCAATTCGAGAGATAATTAAATTAGCACAGACCGCAACCACTGCTGGTGGGGAGATACGGCACTCTAGTCGCAGCCTTCATCGCTGACAATCCGGAAAATTGGTTTGCGCTTAATTCAATTGGCAGGACGGATTGAGGTAAAATTTTATTTCAAAGAACTAGAACTAAATACTTACTAAAAATTTCAATATATAGAGGATAGCTATGACCAGTAAGGTGGATCGTGTGGTGTTAATTGGCGTTGCTGGAGATTCCGGCTGCGGTAAGTCAACGTTTTTACAACGGATTATCGACTTATTTGGCAAAGAGTTTGTAACGGTAATCTGTTTGGATGACTACCATAGTCTCGATCGATACCAGCGGAAAGATCAAAAAGTGACAGCACTCGATCCGCGTGCAAATAATTTCGATTTGATGTATGAACAGATTAAAGCGCTCAAGAGCGGTCAAACGATCGATAAACCGATCTACAACCATGAGACAGGTTTAATCGACCCGCCTGAGAAAGTAGAACCCAACCACGTTGTCGTTGTTGAAGGATTGCATCCGCTCTACGATGAAAGAGTGCGCGGACTGTTGGACTTCAGTGTGTATCTAGATATCACTGATGATGTCAAAATTGCCTGGAAAATTCAGCGTGATATGGCAGAACGCGGTCACAGCTATGATGATGTCTTAGCGGCGATCGAATCTCGTCGTCCTGACTTTGAAGCATACATCGAACCCCAACGCGGTCATGCAGATGTCGTAATTCAAGTCTTACCCACTAAATTGGTTGAAGATAAAGAAAGCAAGCTATTGCGCGTGCGGCTGATGCAACGCGAAGGTGTCTCTGACTTCGATCCTGTTTATCTCTTCGATGAAGGTTCTACCATCGACTGGAGACCTTGCGGACGCAAACTTACTTGTTCTTTTCCTGGCATCAAAATGTTTTATGGACCAGATACTTACTACAATCATCCTGTCTCCGTATTGGAACTCGATGGTCAGTTAGAGAAACTGGAAGAAGTAAGTTATATCGAGAGCCATCTGAGCAATATTTCCACCAAGCATCATGGCGAAATGACCCAATTGCTCCTCCAACACAAGGAGTATCCTGGATCTAACAATGGTACTGGTTTATTCCAAGTTATGGTCGGTCTAAAAATGAGAGCCACGTATGAACGTCTAACATCCAAAGAAGCGAAAGTAACTGCTAAAGTTTAGTACTGCGTTTGCATTTAGATTGTAGTTGTAGATCGTTACTAATAGTTTTAAATTCGATCGAGATCGTAAGAGTAACGATCGATAAAACTCAATAATTTTGAGCCAATTATCGATCGAAACTAATTAAATTCAGACAACATAGAGAGGGAGTAAATTACTACCCTCTCTTTTTTAACAGTTAATAGTCTAAAAGTTATTGGAGGAAATAAAGGAGTATGACTAACTCGACAACATTGACTACCGTGCCAGTTACTGTATTGACTGGATATTTAGGTGCTGGTAAAACTACACTACTGAATCGAATTTTAACTCAAGAGCATGGTAAGAAGGTAGCTGTAATCGTTAATGAATTTGGCGAAATCGGCATCGATAATCAGTTAATTGTCGATGCCGATGAAGAAATATTCGAGATGAATAATGGCTGTATCTGTTGTACGGTACGCGGCGATCTAATTCGGATTATTGCCAATCTGATGAGACGCAGAGATAAGTTCGATCTAATTGCGATCGAAACTACTGGATTAGCAGACCCTGCCCCAGTAATTCAAACATTCTTTGTCGATGAAGATGTCCAAAATCAAACTCATTTAGATGCTGTGGTGACAGTGGTTGATGCCAAACATATCAGTCAACATTGGGATGCAGATGAGGCTGTAGAACAGATTGCTTTTGCCGATCGAATTTTATTAAATAAAGTAGATTTAGTTACTACTGAAGAATTAGATCTACTAGAAAAACGGATTCACCAGATTAATGCGATGGCAAAAATCTATCGCACTCAGAATTCAGATATCGATTTAGATTGCGTGTTAGGAATTAATGCCTTTAATCTCGATCGAGCATTAGAAATCGACCCGCAATTTTTAGGCGAAGATGCTCACGAACATGATGCAACTGTGGGATCGATCGCGTTATTAGCCCAAGGATCGATCGATGTAAATAAATTAAATACTTGGATCGGTGAATTACTCCGGACTCAAGGACAAGATATCTTTCGGATGAAGGGAATACTGAATATTGCTGGATCCGATCGTCGCTTTGTATTTCAAGGCGTTCATATGATTTTTGATGGTCGATTCGATCGAGCTTGGAAAGCCACTGAAGCTCGTAAAAATGAATTAGTCTTCATCGGTCGTAATTTAGATGAGACAGGTCTGAAGGAGTCATTCATGGCTTGTCTGAGTTAACAAAAGCTCGCTTTACTGCAAAAAACGCTTAGTAACGTTACGGTTTAGGTCGTGAGGATTGATTTATGGATTTTAAAGACTCTTATCTTGGTCAAATTAGATCTCTCGTTGGATCTCGACTACTGATTGTCCCAGGTGGTCGAGTGATTCTGCGAAATTTAGCAGGAGAAATTCTTCTTCAAGAGCGTTCTGATTTTCGGCAATGGGCTTTGCCAGGTGGAGCACCTGAAATCGGTGAATCCATTGAAGATAACTTGCGGCGTGAAGTTTTTGAGGAACTCAATCTATCTGTCCGATCGTTTATCCCGATCGGCTTTTCATCTCATCCCGATCTTGAGACAGTCACCTATCCCAATGGAGATCGCATTCATAACTACAGTCTCATTCTGCTGGCTACTGACTGGACGGGAGATATCCGCATCAATGAAGAATCATTGCAAGCCCGTTTTTTCTCGATCGATAAATTACCAAATGTCATGCCATCCGAGCGGAGGATTCTCGACTATTATCGTCAATTTCTAGTCAATGGTGTATTTTGTTTGTTTTAGTCCAGCAATTCTCATTTTAAACCTTTTGTACTATAGATCGTGCCCAACACTTCATCAGGCTGAAATTGTACCTCACAAAAAATTAGAAATACATTCTGAAAATCGGATCGAGCAAGTCTGAGAAGTGCTGTTATGAACTGTTTGAA
>JBJOOY010000014.1:0-4641 GCA_046051065.1 Cyanobacteriota bacterium | reverse complement strand
TTTACCACCCCGCAGTGGAGCGACGCTGGCGATGGGTGTCGAACAGTTTCCCGATACGGCGCAAATTTGCTCCTGTAATAACGTTACCAAAGGACAAATCTGCACCGCGATTCAAGCGCAGAAACTGCGGGATATTGGGAGTGTCAAAAGTTGTACCAACGCGGGTACGGGTTGCGGCGGCTGCGTACCCCTCGTTACTGACTTATTCAAATTAGAACTCAAGAAAGCGGGAATCGAAGTCAAAAATCATCTGTGCGAACACTTCGCTTTCTCCCGTCAGGAATTATATAGCCTAGTTCGATCGCAGAATATTCACACATTTACTGCACTACTCGATCGCTATGGTACCGGACGCGGGTGCGAAATATGCAAACCTGCTATCGGTTCGATTCTCGCTTCGGCTTGGAACGAGCAAGTATTAGATGCTCCCCACGTCGGTTTGCAAGATACGAATGATTCCTTCCTCGCCAATATTCAGCGCGATGGTACTTACTCAGTCATCCCCCGCATCCCTGGCGGTGAAATCACACCCGATAAATTAATCGTCTTGGGTGAAGTTGCTAATGAATTTGGACTCTACACCAAGATTACCGGCGCACAACGGATCGATTTACTCGGCGCAAGGGTGGACCAATTGCCGCAGATTTGGCAGAAACTAGTGGCGGCTGGGTTTGAATCCGGACATGCTTACGGCAAGGCTCTCCGCACGGTAAAATCTTGCGTGGGAAGTACCTGGTGTCGATTTGGAGTACAGGATTCCGTGGGACTATCGATCGAGGTAGAATTACGCTATCGCGGTTTACGCGCACCACATAAGCTCAAATCGGCTGTGTCTGGCTGTACGCGAGAATGTGCGGAAGCGCAGAGTAAGGATTTTGGGATTATTGCAACGGAAAAGGGTTGGAATCTCTATGTGTGTGGTAACGGTGGAATGAAACCCCAACACGCGCAATTACTCGCAGCGGATTTAGATAAAGAAACCTTGATTCGGTATATCGACAGGTTCTTAATGTTCTACATCCGCACTGCCAATCGATTGGAGCGTACTGCGACATGGTTTAATAAACTCGAAGGTGGGATGGAATACCTGCAACAGGTGATTATTGACGATTCCCTGGGCATTGCGGCGGAATTAGAAGCAGAAATGGCGCATCAAGTGGCGACTTATGCTTGTGAGTGGGATGTGACGCTCAAAGATCCCGTGAAACTGCAACGGTTCCAACATTTTGTTAATAGTGACGAAACCGATCCTAATATCATTCAAGTAGAGGAACGCGGACAAAATCGCCCTGCCTACGAACACGAGCGGCAATTAATGGGCATTAAATCCTAGTAATCTGTAGGGGTGCCCCTCGTGGGTACCCTCCCCATTTATTGGAAAAATCTGTAAGATGTCAGAGGAAAAAATAAAACTGCATAATCTGCTCGAACGAGTTAAAGATAAAGAGACTTTTATTTTATTTATCGAAGCCTTAGCAGACGAACGAGAACTGGCACAAGAAATCGAACGAGAGAACCCTAAAAGTTATTGTATCGATGGAGCATTAGGTTGGAAAAATGTTGATATATCTAGTTTCTTATCTGCTGGACTCTACTGTTTTGAAGATGAAGCATTTAATCATCCCGAACAAGAACCCAGTTGGCAAATGTTTGCAGATTTCTTTTATTGTGGCAAAATAATGGATTAGCAATAAATGGTCGGTTGGTTACTATCTATATACCGTTTTACTTAGTGATTTTAGAACCTAAACCATGCCAGCCTCCGATCGCTTAGCAGAGATATAACCCACCCCGCCCTATCGGGCACCCCTCCGAGGAGGGGAATACATGCAGGGGTTTAATGTTAAAGAGTAAATAATAACAAAAATATTAATGTCACAAATAGAATCAGTCGAACCAACAACACAATGGGCTACTATTTGTCCGATCGATCGAATTTTACCAAACACTGGTGTGTGTGCCTTAGTTAATGGCAAACAAGTTGCCGTGTTTAGAGTCGGGGATGGGATGGATGTATACGCGATCGATAATTACGATCCGTTTAGTAAAGCGTATGTTTTATCGCGCGGGATTGTCGGAGATCGTCATGGTACGCCTAAAGTTGCCTCACCGATTTACAAACAAAATTTCAATCTGTTGACTGGAGAATGTCTAGACGATGCGACGGTGAAGTTAACCACCTTTGCCGTTAGAGTTATCGATGGACAAGTACAAATTAGGTAAGAATAATTAATCAGATTTCAATCTAACAGGACAGGCGTCAACATCTTTAGGCACCATCGCTAGGACTGTTTGAAAGATTAAATTTAGATCGGTCAAGATATTTGCTGAAACCATATATTCAAGATCGATCTCGATTTTTTCTGGCATCACTTTTGTCCGATAAACAGTCTCCCAATCATCCCCAGTTAACATCTGTTCCTCATCTCGGTAGAAGAGGGAAGCCGCACTGGTAATTCCTGGGGCATAGTCCAAGATATGGCACTGTTCGGGCGTATATAGTGTCACATAGCGAGGATCTTCTGGTCGAGGTCCGACGAGACTCATATCGCCTTTGAGGACATTTAACAATTGGGGCAATTCGTCCAACTTGGTGCGTCGCAAAAATCTACCAATCGGTGTTACCCGCGAGTCACCTCTCGTAGTGATGGCGGGACCAATTCGATCGGCATCAACGACCATCGTCCTAAATTTGTACAATTCAAATGGAATTCCCCCTCTACCAATCCGTTTGGCACGATAAAAGATAGAGCCACGATCGGGTAGTGCGATCGCTACAGACAGAATTAACAGCAGTGGGAGCAAGAATAGCAGACCCAACACACTCACAAGACAATCTAGAATTCGTTTCATGCACAGTAAGATTTAGCAGCAAATTTATCAACAATACTTAGCATCGCAGCAATCACATCTTCTACATCACGATCGGACATTTTCGAGTAGAGCGGTAGGGAAATCGCGCGTGAATATTCACGATAGGCAACAGGGAAATCTTCAGGTTTGTAGCCATATTTCTCTCGATAGTAGGGATGTAAATGTAACGGAATAAAGTGAACGCTGGTTCCAATATTTTGCTGCTTGAGTAAATCGATTACCTCTGCTCTGCCGATCGTCCATTCATCTAGATTTAAGCGGAGAATATATAGGTGCCAGGAATGTTGGCAACTTTGCCGAGTGACGGGAATTTGGAAGCCGGGATGGTTGCGAAAGGCTTGGTTGTAACGCTCGACAATCTGTTGTCGCCGTTGGCGCATTTGCTCGGCTTTAGCTAGCTGTGCGATGCCGATCGCGGAGGCAATATCAGTGAGATTATATTTGTAGCCTGGAGCGATAATTTCATATACCCAAGTGCCCTCGGCGTTATAACGTTTCCAAGCGTCCCTACTGATGCCGTGGAGTGCCATAATTCGACATCTATCGGCCAGATCGTCACGATCGGTACAGATCATCCCACCTTCCCCGGTGGTGATGGTTTTAGTGGCATAAAAAGAGAAGCAGGTAAAGTGGGGAATATTACTCCCTTCGGCAAATAAATTGGCACCAATCGACCGCCCCTTATATTTAGACGGAAAAGAGTGTGCTGCATCTTCGATAATCGCTAAATTATGATGAATGGCGATGTCCCTAATCTTATTCATCTCTGCTGGTAATCCAGCAATATGAATCGGGATAATTGCCTTGGTGCGTGGCGTAATTGCTGCTTCGATCGCACCAGGCGAAATATTTAGACAACCAGGGTGGATATCTACGAATACGGGAATCGCATCAAAATATTGAATTACTTCTGCTGTAGCGGCAAAAGTGTATGGTGAAGTTATTACTTCATCTCCTGCTTTCAACCCGATCGCTTCGAGCGCCAAATGCATTGCTGCGGTGCAGGAATTGACCGCGATTGCGTGTTTGGCACCCACCATTTCTGCAAATTCACGCTCGAATTGCTTTGTTTTGGGACCTGTTGTAATCCAGCCCATCTCGAAACATTCTTTAATCCCATCTAATTCTGTTTCATCAGTATCTGGTAATGCAAATGGAAGAAATGTATTACGCACGATTTAGCCAACCTTAATAAAATAAATGCTGAGGGTTTTCCTTAGTACATCTGATAAAAATGTAGCACTGGCTACATTTTTTATGATTTATATCCCGATTTCGCTTGTACTTCAAAATACCTGCGATAGCACGAGCGATAACGACGTTCCATTGGGGAAAGCTGAATATCTAATCGTGGGTAATTGTAGACAATTGGAATGTTATTCTTTAAATTTACATCACTTAGCTATAATCGGCAGCTAAATTTTATATCTTTCGATCGATAAGTATTCTTATGTTCCACCAAAATAGTGAGACGATAGACACTTCTGTTGAGGATAGACGCGATATGTAAGTATAATTTAATTGTTAAGTATTTCTAGATAATGAATATCTTAACAGAACTTATTGATTTGTTCAAGTATCAAGTACATTTTTAGGTGTTGTTATGGTTTATACAAAAATATCTAGATATTTACTATCATTAAGTATGACCTAGAGCCAAGCCTGCTACCAACATTCCCAATACCAAAAACGGCTGAGCACTGGCTTGATATTTAACATCATTTTCTAATGGGTTGCGCAGAAAATACATATCCTGAAAGGTAATTT
>JBJOOY010000013.1:0-2701 GCA_046051065.1 Cyanobacteriota bacterium | reverse complement strand
CACCAAAGCCAGGTTAGAAGGTCAACTCAAATGGGAACCCGCCGCTCAAGTTGCCAAGATCCAGTCGCTCCAGGCACAACTCAATGGTGAAAAACCCACCCAAGCCGCCACAGTGCGTCGGATTGAGTCACAAGTGCGGAATGCTGAGGTAGATTACAAACGCTATCAACAACTGTATGCCGAGCAGGCGATCGAAGCCACAAAATTAGATGCCAAACGTCTAGAAGTTGAGACAGCCCAGCAACAATTAGCCGAAGCTAAATCTAAATACAATCAGACAGTCGCCACACTCGATCGACAAATTATCGAAAATCAAGCGACTAAAAATAAACTCGAAACTAGCGCCATTCAACAAATAGCTGAAGCCAAAGCTAACTACGATCGAACCCTAGCTACTGGCAATCAACAAATCCTCGCCGCCAAAGCTACACTTAATAAAATTTCGGAAGTCCGGAGTGTCGATGTCCAAGGATCGAACGCCGAACTCGCTCGCGCCCAAGCAGCAGTTCGTCAAGCCCAAGCTGAATTAGCCCTAGCTTATGTCCGTGCACCCATCGCTGGGGAAATCATCAAAATTAAGACACGGGCGGGTGAAGTCCCAGCTAGTGGCGCTGGAATTGTAGAAATGGGACAAACCAGTCAAATGGTTGCAGTAGCTGAAATTTATGAGAGTGATATTTCCAGAGTTCGAGTCGGTCAAACGGCAAGCATCTCGAGCGAATCTGGCGCTTTTAATCGATCGGTAAGTGGTAAAGTTACCTCGATCGGGTTACAAATTGGCAAGAAAGATGTTTTGAATACCGATCCGGCAGCGGATGCTGATTCTCGGACAGTTGAGGTCAAAATTGCGATCGATCCCAATGATACTCAAATTATTAAAACTCTAACTAATTCTAAAGTTGCTGTCAAAATCAGTACACAGTAAATCATCGCATGGGAAATAACAAAGTAACGAATAAAGAATAACAACATAAAATGTTTAAAAAGATTCCATTGGCTTGGTTACAACTCAGTCATGAAAAAATTCGATTATTGGTAGCGATCGCGGGAATTAGTTTTGCAGATATCCTGATGTTTATGCAGCTAGGTTTCCGTGATGCATTGTACGATAGTGCTATTCGGTTTCATACTAATATTAAGGGCGATATTTTCATCCAAAGTCCTCAATCGACAGCCTTAATTGCGATGAAGTCTTTTCCGAGTCGCAGACTTTACCAAACGTTAGCATTTCCTGGGGTAAAATCAGCTGCATCTATTTATATCAATCAGGCAATTTGGAAAAATCCAGTCGATAAAAGTACACGAGGCATCTTTATCTATGGATTTAATCCTAATGATGCCCAGATGTTTCAATTGCCAGGTATTAGTGAAAATATTGACAAGCTCAAAATCCCCGATACTTTTTTATTCGATACTCAATCTCGCACCCAATTTGGACCAATTCCCAAACTCTTTAAAGAGGGTAATAAAGTAGAGACAGAAGTTAGGAATCGCAAGATTACAATTGGCGGATTATTTACGCTTGGTGCATCTTTTGGTGCTGATGGTAATTTAATGACCAGCGATACTAATTTTATTCGATTATTCAAACGCGATCGAGGTTTAATTGATATTGGCGTGGTTCAAGTCAATCCAGGTACCAATATCCCTGCTACTATTGATGCGATGCGAGCTTCTTTACCAAAAGATGTCGAAATCTTATCACGGCAAGAGTTTGTAGATAAAGAACTACATTACTGGCAGACTGGTACCTCGATCGGGTTTATTTTTACACTCGGTACGATTATGGGTTTTATCGTCGGGATTGTCATTGTTTATCAGATTCTCTATACTGATGTTGCCGATCATTTATCCGAATATGCCACGCTTAAAGCGATGGGTTATACAGACTTTTATCTGTTAACTGTCGTTTTTCAAGAAGCTTTGATTTTATCGATCGTCGGCTTTTTCCCAGGGATGTTAGCCGCAGTTGGACTGTATTCAATTACCAGAAATGCAACTAATCTTCCGTTGTTAATGACGATAGCTCGTGCGACTACAGTCTTAATTTTAACAATGATTATGTGTATCGTTTCTGGCGCGATCGCGGTAAGAAAACTACGCGCTGCCGATCCCGCAGATATGTTTTAAATAAATATAGCGAGCAGCCTTTTGTCGATCTCTAAATTAGGAGTAATACTCACTGCGTAAAGTCGGGATTTTTGATCGAGTATTTCTATATAATTGCCAGTAGTTGGAGTCCTTCGCCGATGAGAATCGCCGCCCACACGAAGATCCCGATCCCTGCGGCGGCAGCGGCAATATCTTTGATGATCCCAATCTGCGGATTTTGTTCGGGTTCGACAAAGTCACACAAATTTTCGATCGCACTATTGAATAATTCGCCGAGTAACATTATCCCAGTTGCCAATAAAACGAGCGTCAAATCGACCCATTTGTAAAAAACACAAGCTAAGGCTAAAATGGGAAGTGACAATACAAGTTTGTAAGCAACACTGAAGTCAGTAACAACTGCAACATGTAGACCTTTTAAGATGATTCTGAATTTTTTGAGAGGATGATAACCAGGAATACTATATTTCTTCTGCACGGCTAAACTCTCCCCAATAAATAGTCAGAATAATTTAAAAAATATTATTTACTATATAATAATTGGTTTCAAAACATTAACCAAGCTTTCGATGTCAAAATCTTTACATGA
>JBJOOY010000012.1:0-2995 GCA_046051065.1 Cyanobacteriota bacterium | reverse complement strand
AAGGGTCGGAACAGTAGCGATCGAACGATAATACCATCGAACAAGCCCTAACAGAATCGCGATTAATCCCAATCCTTGCAGCCATAAAGCCCAATTATCCCATGAATGTAATAATACGCCGATCGGTCTAAGTCTGCGGATTTGCCAGCTCGTACCATTCCAAGTATATTGACGTTTATAGGGATAAGTAGTCGCCAATTCTTCGATCGTGCAACCATCTGCTTGAACGACAAAAATTCGGTGGCATCGTTGGCACCCAAATGCTTCGGTCAGAATTATTTGTTGGAGTTTGCCGTTAAGATGGCACGGACAGGGATACTCTTCGGTTAAGTCAACTTTGTGAGGGTGTTGGTTTGGCACAATCGATTCAGTTATGCGATGAAAATAACTAGTCTTATTTCCACAG
The DNA here is from genome assembly GCA_046051065.1 of Cyanobacteriota bacterium. Classification (GTDB taxonomy): domain Bacteria; phylum Cyanobacteriota; class Cyanobacteriia; order Cyanobacteriales; family Chamaesiphonaceae; genus Chamaesiphon. The sequence goes on along the minus strand of JBJOOY010000012.1, from coordinate 2,589 downwards.
CGTACAAAAAAGTCCCCCAAATTGGGAGACTTTCAGTGATTTTTTTAATATGAGTTTTTTTGGTTAAGCGGGAGACGCGATTCGAACGCGCGACATCAACCTTGGCAAGGTTGCGCTCTACCACTGAGCTACACCCGCAAGTTAGCGGTGTTTTAACCACGTCTATTATTATTGTACAAAAAATACCGTTTGTCAATAGTCAAGCCGAAAATTTTATTGAGATCTCTGGACAATCCTGATTCATTATCTATTCGATGAACAGAGATTCGATCATGCTAGAATAGCTCGTGAGACACTATTAACTACAAAAGCAGGCGAAAGCTTATAATCGTTACTAGATCTAGTGTTGCCGATGTGGCTCAGTGGTAGAGTAGTTGATTCGTAATCAATTGGTCGTGGGTTCAAATCCCATCATCGGCTTGCTAAACTTGTACAAATGTACAGCGACTAATTAACTGTCATTGGGTTTGAGTTTTGAGCCATCGGTACAGATTCTAGAAATGCTTCAGCGTGGCGAAACATGGCTGTTTGGTGAATCTTTGGAGCCAAGCCAACGCAAGCGATGGATAATTGCACTGGGAAGAAAAGATTACGCGCCTGTCTTACTTAATTTCGATCGCGATTTGGCTCTGAAGACGATCGAAGATGGCGGGGGAGCGATCGATTTAGACAGCGACCGCATTTATGAATGGCTCAAGATAGGGCTGGAAAAATTTAGGATGGAGAGCCTACCTGCATCTGTTTGATACCGCTTCCTACTCAGTCATTTCAATTCCTCTATCCCACAACTCTTGCCACTTGTAATTGATGCTGCTGACCCCAAAGTCTGGTTCTTTGGCAAAAGGTTTATTGACATACCTAACCTGACACTCGTATTCATCGCCCGTTTCCCCATCTGTTACGAGTGGAGATACCTGCACTAAGCCGAGAAAATAGCGATCGGGTTTATTTAGAGCCGCCAACACCTCGTTCTTGGTGACTGTCACTGTTTCCGCACCAGCTATTCGTCCTTTGACTTCAATCAGTCGGAGTTCTCCTGTCTCAATTATTAACGATTCGATATCCCAACCGCATTTCTGGGCACTGACATCTTTGGGTTCGTACCCTAGAGCCTTTTCCCGTGTCATTACGGCGGACATGGCTGCTAATTCGACTCGTTTGGTTTCACGAGCAAATAGATTAGGAGTTGTTAAAGTGTCACCTTGTAGTTTCTGCAATAAGCCGATCGGGATGATTAACGCACCACCAACGACGATCGGCGGAAGCGGTGAGAGTTTACGCTCTTGTTCTAAATCTGCCAATCTCTTCTGCATTCGATCTGCTAAGTCATCAGCTCTAGCTCTGGCTTTGGCTGAGTTGAGTTTGGCGTTAACTTTGCCTTGGATTTCGCGATCGTGTAATTCGATCGCGCGACAATCCCAGTAGTTGATTTCCTTGGTGAGCCGATCTTTGACTGCGACGATGGTTTTGTCGATTAGTTCTTCTTTGCGCTGTCTCAATTCTTGGAGATGGGGTGAGACTAGATTGGCGATCGCATAGCTGGTAGCTCGATCTTCGAGATCTTGTCGTAGTCCGAGATCTTTGATGATCGGGGCGATAAGTTGTTGTTCTGGTGCAGTGAGCGGACGATAATCTAGATAGGGTGCATAACCAGCACTGTAGGCGTTACCCGTTTCATCAATTTCTACATATTGCATCCGGCGAGAAACCACTCTTTGTCGCCCGTCTGGGGTAGTACGGGCATCTTGAATCGAATGATCTAGATAGACGAGCGATCGGACTGTTTCCTCGGTATCGTTGGGATCGACGAGGATGGCACCTTGTTTGAGTAAATCTCGATATTTCTCTAAGATTAAATCTAAGGTAGCGTCTAATAATGGATGTCCAGGGCAGACAAAAGTAGCTATGGGCTTACCTGACATAGAGATCGCTTCTTTCTCAAAACAGATGCGTTCGTAGCGGGGTAACAGTGGTGTGCCAATGCCGCACTGTCTGTCTCGCTGGCGGATACTTGATGGAACGTGGGTGATTTCGTAGCGGTTGGATTCCCGTTGACGAATCGTTCCGCCTAAGTGCCCAAATGCCTCCAGGAAGAAAGAGGCAATGAAATGGGGTTGAAGTTTACGGGCTTGTGCCCGTTCCATGTCAGCGCGGATTTTTAGCACTTTAGAGGCATCGATCGCATCCCGCGCCAGTACCCGTTCTTCTAGCAGTTGTTGGAGTCGATGGTGGTCTAATTTGTCTGCTACCACCCGATCGAGTCTGGCTTTTACCTCTGGCTCTTCACCGTACCGAATTGCTTCGATTAATAACTCTCGCAATTCCTTACCTGCGATCGCTTTGCCCAAGACATCAAATACTTGACCGCCTAAAGCTTTCTGTTCGGCTTCTAGCTTGACTAAGAGCGATCGATAGACATCTCCTTCTCTTGTCTCATCGGCAACTAAATTCCAGAGATGACAGACTTCTGTTTGTCCGATCCGGTGAATCCTTCCAAATCTCTGTTCCAAGCGATTTGGGTTCCACGGTAGGTCATAATTTACCATCAGGTGCGCCCGTTGGAGGTTAATCCCTTCTCCAGCAGCATCT
>JBJOOY010000011.1:0-2673 GCA_046051065.1 Cyanobacteriota bacterium | reverse complement strand
TATGCCTTTGTATATTCAGGTAACTTGCTAGTATAATCAGCAAAATCTTCCTTGCTATCAAATACTCCGGCTAAGAAGTCTAACTGATGTAAATTGGGCAAGAATGCGCCACCTGTATCGGCAATAATGCCCATTCGTAATGCTGGTTTCCCAGCAACCGAGCTTTCTGTTACGACAATTCGACCTAATCCAATATTTAAGATATCACCTGCAAAAGTAACACCAGGCTTGAGCGAAATTTTACTGCCAATTGTTTGACCGTATCCCTTAATTGCATTCACAGGTTTAAAATACCAGTAGCGTTTTTGTTCGGTGGGTTCTAGCCCTTTAACATAGGGAATATTATTATTTCGATCGACATTAAAAAATGCTGATGTCCCATCGTTAAATTTAATTAATACCGTTCCTTCCATTAATGCCGATTCCAATCCGGCTCGATCGAGATATGCTAAGGGTTCTGCTGCACCAAATTCTGTGCCGTTGGGTTCGTAAATATTATTCAATACATCTTGTTTAGTATATTGGAGTCGCACTCGATCGGCATCATCGCCAGGTTTGAGTGCGTACAATCCTAAATTAAATTCCGGTGTAGGCGTGTGGGAACCAGGATGTGTAAAGACAGCATATTTAGTCAACCGCAGTCGTTTTTCATCTGTTGTTTTTGGATTAAAAGCTTGCCAAGCGATCGTCCGAAAGTGAGTATTTAAAAACTTTGGATCTTGGAGTCGGATCGGTCTTTTAGCCTTGATATCCTGCTGTAAACTCAACACCATAAAGTCTAGAGTTTTGATAATATCTGTTACCGTTACTCCTTTAGCACCTAAAATCCCCTCGCGCTGAAGATCTGGATCTTTATCTACTCTATTGATAAAGTATTTGCGTGTACTAGAAAGCACTACTAGTAGATCTGATGGATTGAAATTTACCTTGGAATTAGGCAGGTTGGTAAACTTAAACATCTGTCGGCTTTGAGCGATGAACTGAGGTTGCTTTAATTCATCAATTACTTGATAATCTCCGCGCTGAGCTGGTGGAAGATTGGGCGTTGGTAGCGGTGCTGTTGGCGGTGTAACGGGAGGAATGATACTAGCTGTCGGGATTGGCGATGGGGGAACAGCTCTAGTGTTAATTGAGGAGGGAGAAACTGTCGGTGTCGGTGTAACCAGAGGCGCAATAGTCGGGATTGGCGATGGGGGAATAGATCTAGTCACACTCGGACTCGGGGAAGGAGACACCACAGGTGTTGGGGCGATAATTGGGGAATTCGTCACAGTAGGTGTTGGTGTAACATTCGGTGGCGAAACCTGTGCTAACGGTGTTGAAGTAGTCGGAATGCTCTGTGTACAGGCTGTTAATGAGAGCGAGCTAATCCCAAGTATTAATTTAAAATATTTGACACGGGGTAATTGGAAGGTAGTAATACTTTTAATCATCAGTGAACAGTAAATAGTGGAGAACGTTTCGCTAACTACTTTAAATCCTGAGTCAATTTACAAAAATCTTGATAATCTATCTCTACTTGTCTTGCATAATTGCTAGCATAAGTTAGTACTTCCTGGTGCCAATCTAAATTATGTCCAAAATCGATCGAATCTTGAGCGATTGCTGCACCAGATTTACCACTACCATGTAGATGCGCAAATGCCGTAGTTTGTGCCATCGTATCGATAAGTTTCTCTAATTGTGACAGATCGACTATACCAGTCTTTAAAGCAATTTTATCTTGTGTCGGCTGGAGTTCTCTTAATAAATAACTACAATTATTAAATTCAATTGCTGCTGATAATGCTGGTGGTGCTGATTGAACTAGTTGTTGAACTGTCATCACACGTAATGCTTGGTTTTGCCACTGAGGTTGCTCGCTTAAATATGGCTGTAGGACAGATATTGGCTGTTCTTTAAAATCTATTAAATAGTTATTGTCTGGGGAACCTTTTCCTGCTAATAAAATCAAGTACCGATCGACTCCTAAACTTCCCGTACCTGCAACTCTAAATCCAATATCTAATATTTCAAAAAAATCCGGATTAGCTTGAGTCTTTGCCCAATCCTCGATCGACTTAGCAATCTGAGTATATTTCTCTGGGGTAATAGTGAGAATTTTCTCATGATTAAATTTGAGTTGGCGGCGACCTTTAATTAATTTAGTCCTTTCATTTAATAACTCACTTCGTTTGCGGTTGCCTAAGTCTTTCAGTAATGATGCTACTATTCCCCGAGCATTATCTTCAACTATCGATTTAATGCTACCGATCGACAGAGTATTTGCATAACTATTTAGGTAAATATTTGCTAACTGTCTACCAGTATATCGATCGAGATTCAGATTATCTGCCGCCAGGAAAATACTAGTTAGCAATCTGGTAATATCCCAAGTACAGGGAGCGAGCGCGCCTTCATCAAAGTCATTAATCCCAAAATAAATTTGCCGATCGTTACCCTTATACGTTCCAAAATTCTCTAAGTGTAGATCTCCACAAATCCAAACAACTGGAGCTGGTAATGTCGTCAAATTAGCAGGTAAGTCCTGATAAAATAGATGACACGTACCCCTAAAAAATGTAAATGAATTTTTACGCAATTTAGCATACTTTTGGGGTAAAATACTTGAAATACGCTGTCGATCGAACGCTTGAATTAAGTGCCAGATATCTCGATTAGTAGTATCCTCGC
>JBJOOY010000010.1:0-6336 GCA_046051065.1 Cyanobacteriota bacterium | reverse complement strand
CCTTATCGCTCCAGACTGGCCCAGCGATATCTAAATGCGCCCAAGTAGTATTTTTAAAAAACTGCTTGAGGAAAAGAGCAGCCGTAATCGAACCACCCCCGCGCGGTCCAGTATTTTTCAGATCGGCGATCGAGGATTTAATGCCATCAAAGTATTTTTCGGCCAGAGGCATTTGCCAGAAATTTTCGCCTGCTTGCTCTGCCGCCGCAAGAATCTCATCCGCTAGGGATTGTTCGGGACTCCACAAGCCACCAATATCATCGCCGAGGGCAATAATACAGGCACCTGTCAAAGTGGCAAGATCGATAATCGCATCGAGTCCTAATTTATCAGTATAAACCAATGCATCAGCCAAAGTTAATCGCCCTTCTGCGTCGGTATTATTAATTTCGATCGTTTTACCATTTGAGGCAGTTAGGATATCGCCAGGGTGCATGGCGTTGCTGCCGATCATATTTTCAGTCACGGCACTAATAAAATGGACTTCGACATCTGGCTTGAGCTGCCCGATTGTTTTGGCGGCACCAAATGTAGCCGCAGCACCACCCATATCCATCTTCATCGTTTCAATGCCACTACCAGCACCTTTGATATTCAATCCACCTGAATCGAAGGTTAAGCCCTTACCGACGATCGCCAATTTACGCCGAGGGGTGCCCGTTGGGGTATAAGTAAGATGGATAAATTTCGGTGGCATGGCTGAAGCCTGAGCCACACCTAAAAATGCCCCCATCCCCAATGCTTCACATTCAGCTCGATCGAGAATTTTGAGCGTAAAACCATAATCTTTAGCCAATTCTGCGGCGGTTGCCGCCATGCTCATGGGTGTAACGATATTCGCAGGCGCAGCAACTAATTCCCGTGCCAAAATCACCCCATCGCAAATCGCGCAGGCTTTAGTAATCGCGGCATCATTTCCGGCTGCATCCAGTAGATGAACTTCAGTGAGGACGATCTTGTTTTTTTCGTCTGCTTCTGACTTAAATCGATTGTCTTGATGAAGGGCGAGCAGCAAGCCTTCACTGACTACTTGCACAGTTGCCGCACTATCTCCATTCCAGACTGGGAGACTAATGCCCAGAGTTGTCGCTTTTTCCCGTTTGGCTGCACGGGCAATGGTGGCCCCAGCTTTGCGCAGGGTATCTAATTTTGCCCCATCAGCCTGACCCAACCCTACCAGCATAATTTTTTTAATTGGAGTATTTATCCCCACGCGAGTCACTGCACTGCTGGCTTTAGCTCCTTTAAACTCAGTCTCGGCAATCAGTACTTCGATCGCCCCTTGGAGCTTAGTGTTGAGTGCTGCCAGATCGCCACTGAGTTCGATCTCATTTTCATAGAATCCAATCGCCAAAAGATCTCCAGTCCAATCCAGACGTGTTGTAGCGATCGCTTTGATATCCATAGTTACGTTATGTATCGATAGTTTCAATGGTCTTTACTTTAGTATGGATCGTTTTTTTGATCGCATTAAAATTATGATGATACCCGATTGCATGGAGCCAGCCGAATGAACGCTCTGACAGAACCACTCTCGATCGATCTGAGTACGATTCCCCTCACCGACGACCAATTTTATCAACTTTGTATTGCCAATTCAGATCTGCGCTTAGAGCGCACTAGCCAAGGAATTTTAATAGTTATGCCACCAGTTGGCGGAGATAGCGGTAATCGCGAAATGGAGTTAGGCGGAGAGCTTTACGTTTGGAACCGTCGGACTAGACTCGGTAAAGTCTTCAGTTCATCGACTATTTTTAAGTTACCTGGCGGTGGAGATCGATCTCCCGATGCAGCTTGGATCGAACTTTCCCGTTGGGAGGCCCTTACCAGCGAACAACGCGCAAAATTTCCGCCGATTGCACCTGATTTTGTCCTAGAATTGCGTTCTCGTACCGATAGCCTCACTCCTCTCCAAGCCAAAATGCAGGAATATCTTAGTTGTGGCGTGCGCTTGGGCTGGCTGATTAATCCTCAAAGTCAACAGGTAGAAATTTATCGATTGGGTAAAGAACCTGAAACCCTGAGTTTACCTGCGGTTTTATCGGGGGAAGAGGTACTACCCGACTTTGAATTAGCGATCGAGCAGTTTAGCGATTAATCAAAAATTTGGTATTGAGTTTGACAGCACTCGTAGCAACGCTCGATCGATATTAACAACATGTCTCACCACCACCAGCCAGATGGAACAGAATCGTCACCCCCTGCTGAGGCTGGATACGAACGTCTGTCTGGATTCGATCGATCGAATTAGTCTGATACAATTGCATTTACCGATTCCTTGTAACAAAAATTATCTTTTTTCTAATATTTGTCCCGTAGTCCTCTACGATCTGTTACAGACCAGTCTAAGAATTCAATTTCTACATACTTCTTCACAAACAAGCTATAGACCAGCGAAACGATTTAATCTAAAAGCGGTACTGGATTTTACCAGTGGCAATTTTCATTTAGAGGGAGAGCGAGACTAGATATCTCGATCGACCTAATTTATTTAAACTTCGACTGCCATTAGGCGGCGCGGAAGCTTCGAGTCAGTGAATTAATGAGTATGTAGATGGACTAACGGGAACTCAGTTTTGCTCAAAATCCTTGGATTAGCAACCGATCCCCCTTCTATTTTGCTCGGGAGTAGGACTCTATATTTACTCGTACTCGACTAGGCTTAACACAGTAAAAAAAATATTCGGTTGGGAGATTTAAGATCTAATGAGTGTTAAGGCAAGCGGTGGCGGCTCTTTATCCCGTCCAAATTTATATCAAACACTACCAGTTGCGACCATTTCGCAAGCAGAACAGCAAGATCGTTTCCCCGCGATGGGCGAACTGAGCGAGCTGAGGAGCTACTTTCAGTCTGGAGCCAAACGCATCGAAATTGCTAGAGTTCTCAGCGATAATTCGGAGTTGATTGTCTCCCGCGCGGCTAACCGGATCTTCGTCGGCGGTTCGCCGATGTCCTTCTTGGAGAAGCCACCAGTATCAGAACCCGAAATGGCCAATACTTTTGCTAGTGGTAGCAAGCAAAGTGCCAATACATTGGGAACTGTTACCTTTGTCGAAGCTAAGGGTGGTTTTTTCGCAAACATAACCTCTCTATTTACCGCATCGGGTACGGGAGCAATTCCGCAAGGCTTCCAGCCAATTAATATCGCGCTTTACGGGCCTGCAAACATGCAGAAGTCGTTACGGGATATGAGTTGGTTCCTGCGCTACACGACCTATGCAATCGTCGCTGGCGACCCGAATATCATTACGGTGAACACGCGCGGACTGCGGGAAATCATTCAAAATGCTTGTTCCGTACCAGCAACAATCGTCGCATTACTAGAAATGCGTGCAGGTTCGATCGGTTACTTTAGTAAGGACAAAGAAGCTCAAGAAATCATCAGTCAATACTTTGAAGTAATGATTAATGAGTTTAAAGCTTCTGCACCAGCAAATCAGCTCCGTCAACGTCCTTCCGATGACCAGCAAGGATTAGCACTTCCTCAACTTTATGCCACCGCCGCCGAAAATCGCGTCAAATATGCGATGAAACCAGGATTGGGCGCACTTGAGAAAAATGATGTCGTTAAAGCAGCTTATCGCCAACTGTTCGAGCGAGACATCACCCGCGCTTACGGCTTATCGGTGTCCGACTTGGAATCGAAAGTCAAAAATGGCGAAATCTCGATGAAAGAATTCGTCCGTCGCTTGGCAAAATCGCCACTGTATCAGAAAAACTTCTTCCAACCCTACATCAATAGCCGCGCACTGGAACTGGCATTCCGTCACATTTTAGGTCGCGGCCCTTCCTCCCGGGAAGAAGTCCAGAAGTACTTCTCGATCGTCTCCGCTAAGGGCTTAAATGGGCTGGTAGATGCCCTAGTAGACTCATCCGAGTATTCTGACTACTTCGGTGAAGAAACAGTGCCTTACATTCGCGGTTTGGGTCAAGAAGCGCAAGAGTGTCGCAATTGGGGTCCTCAACAAAACTTATTCAATTACAGTGCGCCTTTCCGCAAGATTCCCCAATTCTTGACGACATTTGCGGCGTACGAACGACCATTAGCAGACCAACACGTCTACGGTTCGGGTAACGATCCGCTAGAAATTCAGTTTGGCGCAATCTTCCCGAAAGAGACTCGCAATCCTAGCAATTCTCCCGCACCATTTGGCAAAGATACACGCCGGATTCTGATTGCCCAGGGGCCTGGAATTAATAGTCAAGTTAGCAATCCTGCGGCTCGGGGTGTTGCTCCTGGTAGCTTAGGTGCTAAGACCTTCAAACTCGACCAACTGCCTAGTTATACTACTGGTACGGGTAAAAAAGTTAAGAGCAATCGCGGTCAGAGTACTTCCTTTGGTGAAAGTTCCACTCAAGCAGTAATTAAAGCAATTTACCTGCAAGTGATGGGACGAGATGTGTATGAAGGTCAACGCCTGAAGGTTGAAGAAATCAAGCTCGAAAATGGCGATATTACCGTGCGGGAATTCGTGCGCGCCTTGGCGAAATCAGATCTCTTCCGCAATACCTACTGGACTAAACTCTATGTGGTAAAAGCGATCGAATATATCCACCGTCGCCTGTTAGGTCGTCCGACTTACGGTCGCAGTGAGATGAATAAATACTTCGATATCGCCGCGAAAAAAGGTTTCTACGCGATCGTCGATGCAATGATCGATTCTGTCGAGTACAGCGAGAGTTTCAATGAAGATATGGTGCCCTATGAGCGTTATCTCACCCCAGGGGGCGTTAGTATGCGCAATCTCAGGGTCGGTAGTATCGCCGATACTGGCGTTGGTATCGTCACTTCAGCTCAAGCGGAAACTACACCACGGTTCGTCGAACTCGGTGCGACCAATGATAATCGATCGGAAGTAGATATCGATTTCCGCATCAATCAAGGTGTTACCAAAAAACGCGAACAAACCAAGGTTTTCAAACTTACTCAAGCGGGAAATGCCATGCAGCTTAAAACTGTCATTGGTGCCGCTTATCGCCAAGTGTTCGAGCGCGATATCGAACCCTATATCGTGGCAAATGAGTTTACCGCACTCCAAAGTAAACTCGCCAACCGCGAAATCAACCTCAAAGAGTTTATCGAAGGTTTAGGTTGTTCTGGTCTATATCTCAAAGAGTTCTACACTCCTTACCCCAATACCAAGGTAATCGAACTAGGTACCAAGCACTTCCTTGGACGCGCTCCCCTAGATCAAGCCGAAATCCGTAAATACAATCAAATCTTGGCAACGCAAGGGATTAAAGCCTTTATCAATGCCATGGTCAACGGTGCGGAATACTCTCAGGTATTTGGCGAAGATACAGTGCCTTACAACCGCTTCTTGACGCTCCCTGCGGCAAATTATCCCAATACCCAAACCCTGTACAACAAGCTTACCAAACAAGATAGTCAAGTTGTCGTTCCCAGTTTTGATACCATCAAACCTCGGATGGATATGGCGAAGTTACCCATGACTGGGAAAGCGATCGCTGATAATGCAGCTACCGAGCGCCAGAATGAGTCTAAACTCGTGGCATTAGGTCGCTCCTCTAGTTTGGCGCAGAGTGAGTTTGCAGTAGCTACAACGGCAAATGTCGCCCGCGAATCTGCCCGAATTTTTCGGATGGACGCAAGTATGAGTCAAGCAGAAATGACACTGGCGATCGAAGCACTGTATATTCAGGTGATGGATCTCGGGAGTAATGAAATTCCTGTTGATTTCCGCCGTTCCGACTTAGAGAGCAAAGTTCGCAATGGTGAGATTTCTACTCGTGACTTTGTATCGGATTTAGCTAGTTCGGAAGCTTATATCGGTCGTTTTTACACACCATATCCCAACACTAAGGCGATCGAATTTTTATTCCGTCACCTGTTAGGACGCGCACCTATCGATCGAGCCGAGATCTCTGATTACAATCGGATTATGGCAGAACGCGGATTTGTCGCCGCAGTAAATACGCTGGTAGATAGCGCAGAATATACTCGTTATTTTGGTAACGATTTAGTTCCCTACCACCGTACTCCATCGCTTGTAGCCGCTAACCCAATCGGTAGTTTTCAGCCACAAGAAAGCCTAGTGAAATAATCCAGAATGAAGATTCGGTAAATTTCAAATAATATAAAGGGTAGGATCGATTAATTTCAGTCCTACCCTTTTCGATCCTTACCAATCCAAATGCCTCTGCAATTAGGAGATCTGTACACCGCAACATCTAAAAGAAATAACACCAATGAGTTTTACCGAAATTACCGTGACTGAATTAGCGGCTAAGTTAGCCGATCCTGATACCCCATACCAATTTGTTGACGTGCGGGAACCAGAGGAATTAGCAGTCGTCCAATTACCAAGATTTAT
>JBJOOY010000009.1:0-8423 GCA_046051065.1 Cyanobacteriota bacterium | reverse complement strand
CTATTGGTGGAGCTTTAATCGTTTTATTTCTGAGTGGTAATGTTTGGGTGAGTCATGCATTAGTCCAATCTTTAGAGTGGCAAAATATTCCTAAAACTGAATTACCACATGCCGATGCGATCGTCGTACTAGGCGGTGGAACTCGATCGAAAGCCTATCCTCGTCCTGATGTAGACTTTAGTGATGCGGGAGATCGAGTCTGGTATGGTGCTAATTTATATCGTGCAGGTAAAGCACCAAAAATCATCGTCAGTGGCGGGAGAATCGAATGGCAAGGGGCTGGAAATAATGAATCTGAGAATATGACTGAATTATTAGTGACAATGGGTGTACCTCAGACAGACATTATCCCTGAAAGTAAAGCGTTGAATACTTGGGATAATGGTGTGTATGTGAAGGAGATTTTAACAGAAAATAATTTTAAAACCATTTTACTAGTAACTTCTGCTATGCATATGCCCCGATCGCTGGCAATCTTCAAGCGGTTAGGGATCGATGCGATCGCGGCACCAACCGATTATCGCATTTCCCAATTGGAAGTAGACCAGCCCAATAGTCAAAACGAGTCGGTGATTATCGCCTTTTTGCCTAATGCTGATGACTTATTGCTCACTACAAACGCTTTACGCGAATATATCGGAATCCTGACTTATAAATTAAGAGGATGGCTGTAACAATTTAACTTTAACTGCGATGCCAAGTACTGGGAGTTCCGGCTTTGTCAATGACAGTAATTCCATTAACTTTAAGTTCGTCACGGATGCGATCGCTTGCCGCAAAATCCTTATTCTGTCTGGCTTTCTGACGTTGAAGTAAGAGAGATTCGATCGGGTGGAGATTGATATATCAACTTATCTAAATTTTGGCGATCGAGTTTTTAAAATGATTCGATTTCTTCTAGTTGGTTTCGCTGTTGATGCTGTGGAGTGCCCACCCTACTTGCTACCTCGATAATCGGGAGTGTAGCTTATACTAGGCATAGTTCTAAGCATATATTGAGCTTCTTTGATTATTTGATGATGTCGCCGAAGGTGATATTTTGGAGAGTTATTAAGTTTACACACCAGATCCTGAAGCAACTCTTTTGCTTTACTAATATTACGATCTTGCCTTTCAATTTTTGCTAGCATAATTATTGATTCAGGATGCCCCCAATAATAAATATCATCTTGCAAATACGATCGTGCCACCGACCACTTTTCTAGATTGAATAATACTTTTACATATAGTAAAGATGCATCACCTTGAAGATGTTTGGGATCTATTTTGAGTAGCAATTCTAAATGTCTCGCTGCAACTGCAAAGCGATCTTGCTGAAATGATACTAATGCAGCTCCCCATAAAGCATAGGGATTTTTAGGTTCTTTACTCAATGCTTTAGAATATGCTAACTCTGCTTGTGGAAAATCACCAAACTCTAATAAGATATTGCCTAGAATTAAATACTGATAAGCTTTACCAATAGATTTAACAGCAATTTTAGCTCTAAGTAACTCCTGTTGAAGTTGTAATCGTCTTAATGGGGATATTATTTTACGAGGTTGAGATTTTGGATCTCGCCACATAAAATACATCAAAGCCCCAGGAAAGTAGAGAAATAAAACGATCGATAGCCATCCTCGATTTGATTCATTTTGGTAACAATCTACCAACATCCAAAACCAAAATCCAGTTATAATGAATATTAATATATTTGACATAATGCTGCTCGATCAAATCTGCTACATTATTCAAGCTCGAACGATCTCAGTCAGGACGAAAGCTAAATTATTGTATTTGTTGGGATGAGCCGTAAATAGTTTAGATGTGCATAATACTTCGGTGCAACGCCTGCCGTACAAAATCTCCTGTGTATAATTTAATTGCGGTGCCAAGTACTGGGAATTCCAGCTTTGTCAATTACGGTAATTCCATTCGCAGTTAGTTCCGCTCGAATCCGATCGCTCGTCGCAAAATCTTTATTCTGTCTTGCTTCTTGACGTTGACTGAGTAATGATTCGATCGATTCATCGCTCAATCCAGTTGTTGTTTGATTCAATTCTTCTGGATTCACTTCTAAACCCAATACTCCAGCTAATTCGATTAAAGTTTGCCACTGTTGTTTGAGTACCTGGGGATCTGCTGTTTGTTCGCTAGCGTGAGTAATAATATTTCCCACCTTTCGTAACTCCTTGGCAAGTTCAAATAAGATAACTAAGCCTTCAGCAAAGTTAAAGTCATCATCTACAGCCGTCCGAAATCGCTCGATTTCTCCATTTGTCGAGCCAGCAGGCAGCGGATCTAAATTATCCCAACCTAACTTCTTGCCAAACTCATAACCGAATAACAAACCATCCTTAATTGTCTGCCAACTTTGTCCAGCAGCGGTCATGGCAGCATCACTAAAATCCATCGGTTTGCGATATTGCGCCGTCATCACAAATAACCGAATCGTCATCGGATCGATCGAATGTCCGTTAGCATCACGATAATCATCAAGTAATTTACGAATCGTGATAAAGTTGCCCAACGATTTGGACATTTTTTCACCACTAATATTCACCATCCCATTGTGCATCCAGTAGGTAGCCAACGGTCGATCGTGAGCGCATTCCGATTGGGCGATTTCATTCTCATGATGGGGGAAAACTAAATCCCCACCACCACAATGGATATCGATCGTTTCACCAAACTGTTGATAAATCATTGCAGAGCACTCAATATGCCAGCCAGGGCGACCATTTCCCCACGGAGACTCCCAAGCTGGTTCGCCTGGTTTTGCCGCCTTCCATAGGGCAAAATCAAAGGGATATTCTTTCTTTTGTTGGTCGGCATCTGCTGCTTCAATTCTCTGACTAGCTCCGGATTGGAGATCTTCGAGCTGGCGGTGAGAAAGTTTGCCGTATTCGCTAAATTTCCGTACGCGGAAGTAAACATCACCTGCCACGGCATAAGCAAAACCCTTCTGTTCGAGATCGCTAATTAAGTCCTGAATCTCTTGAATATGTTTAGTCGCTAGGGGATAATCATTAGCATCGCGGACATTCAACCGATGTAAGTCATCAAAATAAGCTTGAGTATATTTCTCAGCTACCGCCGTCATCGAACTGTGTTCCAGATTGGCGCGATTGAGAATTTTGTCATCAATATCGGTAAAATTCTGCACGTACTCCACATCATAGCCCCGCCATTGGAGATAGCGGCGGACTGTATCCCACACGATATACGATCGAGCGTGCCCTAAATGGCAATAGTCATATACAGTCACCCCACAGCAATACATTTTCACCCGATCGGGTGTTAAGGTTTGAAATGGCTCCTTTGTTTTAGACAGAGTATTGTAAATGGTGAGGCTCATATATGAGATTATGCGATGCGATCGGTAATAATTAAAGTGGCTAGTGGCTAGTGAAGGACTCTATACTAAGTTTGCCATCGATTGACTGCAATTACTTTAAATCCTAACTTATCCTGATTATGACCTCAACTACTATTACCCCAACGCTCGAAATTATTGATGTAGACGAAAAACTCGTACCCGTGACGATTATTACTGGATTTCTTGGTAGTGGCAAAACTACCCTGCTCAATCATATCCTGCAAAATCAGCAAGGTATCAAAACTGCCGTCCTCGTAAATGAATTTGGCGAAATCGGGATCGATAACGATCTGATCGTGCAGACGGGTGAGGATATGGTGGAGTTGAATAATGGCTGTATTTGTTGCACGATTAATGAAGATTTAGTTAATGCCGTGCATAAGGTTTTATCTCGATCGGATCAAATCGATTATCTGGTCGTAGAAACTACCGGATTAGCTGATCCTTTACCCGTTGCCCTGACATTTTTAGGTACTGAGTTACGCGATTTAACTAGACTAGATTCGATTATTACTTTAGTCGATGCCGAAAATTTTAGTCTCGATCTGTTCAACAGTGAAGCTGCACAAAGTCAGATTACTTATGGTGATATTATCTTACTAAATAAGGTCGATCTCGTTGATGAAGTAGATGTAGATCTGCTAGAAGTGCGAATTCGCGAGATGAAGGAAGGTGCAAGAATTATTCGGACTCAAAAGTCGGAAGTGTCGATCCCGATGATCCTCAGCGTCGGTTTATTTGAGTCGGATAAATATCTAGAAACTCCGGGTAGTCATGACGAACATCATGACCATGCACACGACCACAAACATGACGACCATTCAAATTGCGACCATGACCATGGGAAGTGCGAACATGAAGAACACGAACATCACGACCATCATCACCATTCCCACCACTTAGATAACGACGGATTTACATCATTATCATTTGTCAGCGATCGACCATTTTTACTCCGTAAGTTTCAGCATTTTTTAGATAATCAATTAACTGTAAATATCTTCCGCGCGAAGGGCTTTCTCTGGTTTGATGAAAGTGATAAATGTCATGTTTTTCATCTGTGCGGTAAACGCTTCTCGATCGATGATACACAGTGGAAAGACAAACCCCAAACTAAGTTTGTGATCATCGGTCAAGATTTAGACCAGGATAAAATTCGCAAGCAGTTAGAAAATTGTTTGACTACTGCTAAGACAAATGCTGGAAAGGGATTTGGTAAGTAGGAATTAGATTATCAGGTTGAAATAAACAGCTAGAGATCGGTAACAATTAGATCGAAATGTTTACTAAGTAGATGTTTAATGTGGTGGGTAATGCCCACCACATTTTTATTCACAAATAATATTTTAATTGGCTGTTAACATCGTTTCAGAGTCTCTGTGATGAATAATCCTCGTAAGTTGTTGTTAACAAATTCTTCGATCGCTATCGGTGTCGCTTTCGAGCGAGCTAGTGCAAATAATCCAACGATAGTTCCAAACATGGCATCGACTCCGGCAGAAATTGAAACTGTTGGCAATAATTCATCTTTTAACCGAGCATGATTTAAGTGGTTGTCTAAGAAGGTTTTTAAAAAAATTAGCTCGCGATCGATCGCTTGTTGAAGTTCGGGTGTTGGGATCTCCGCAGCCATCAACAGATTAACGAAAAAACATCCACGTCCCATCCCCTTATTTGTCGCAATTTCGATCGCATTGTGGAAGTAATCTTCGATCGCTTTCATGCCCTGATGTGGAGTCTCAAATATAACTTGGCTGTTTTGTGAGTACCGCTCGAATGCCGCATTGAATAGCACTTCCTTCGATCCAAAGGCATTAAATAGGCTGCCGCGCTTCACCCCCAACTGTTTTGCCAAATCGTCCAAGGAAGCGGCACTATAGCCATGCTCCCAAAAATAATCGCATAGTCGGTCTATTATTGCATCTGTATCAAACGATCGAGGTCTGGGCATCGCGATGGAGCTGGAGATTCAAATTTATTCTTGACGAATTAGACAAAAACAGTTATTCTTGTCAGCATGGACAAAAACAAGCTATATAGCAATTATATCTCGCCAGTACTAGCTCTAGTCGAAATAATAACTAAAACTTAGACAATATCATGATTCGTTTTTACTTCCACCATACTCCCAATCCGATGAAGGTTGCTTTGTTCCTAGAGGAATCGAATTTAGCTTATGAAGTTATTTCGGTAGATATCTTTAGGCACGAACAACATACTTCCGAGTATTTACATATCAATCCCAATGGCAAAGTTCCAGCAATTGTTGATGGTGATGTTGTGGTTTTTGATTCCAATGCCATCCTACTTTATTTAGGCGAAAAAACTGGGCAATTCATGAGTAATCATCGTGGAGAATTGCTATCGTGGCTGATGTTTGTGGCTACGGGATTAGGCCCATTTTCTGGACAGGCGGTACATTTTCAAACTTCTACCGCACCAGTTCCTTATGCAATTAATCGCTACCGCCGCGAAGTGGAAAGACTATATGGCATTCTGAACGATCGCTTGAGTAATCATCCATTTATTTTGGGAGATGAATACTCGATCGTGGATATGTCTGCTTGGGGCTGGATCGATCGTTATCCAATGGTGTTAGGTGAAAATGCTCTAGATGAGTTTCCCCATTTAAAACGTTGGTTTGAGTCAATTAACGATCGGTCTGCGGTTGCGCGAGCCAAATCTATTAGTAAGAATATTCAATTCAAAACAGCTTTTGATGATGAGACTTTGCGTTCGATGTTTCCGCAAAATTATCCCAAAGTCTAGTTTTAGAATGTCATCTCAGCGAAATCGATGTCATGGGCATTAACCACGGCATCGATTTCGGTTGTCGGGGTTATTGTTTATGCAAAGATGTTAATGTCGATCGATCCCAGTATCTTGATAACGCTGATATTACGGTTAAGTTGAGACTGGAATACATAATTCATATTTTCAAATCTTTACGGTGCCAATCGATCGATCGCATTGCATAAATCCCAATTGTTATCCACAAACAAACATGACCGATCGCCAGATAAGTATTAATAATCTGCCCGTCGCTCCAGCCGAGATCGTGGAGTTGATTCATGTCACCACCTGCATCGCCACCACCACCTAAGAGCGATCCCCACGGGATATCCGCCGTACCCCGTTTCACCTGATGCCAAAAGCTAAACGTATTAAAAAATGTACTCGCGCCCATAAATAGCGCCGGATAACGCCAAAAATCCCACCGCCACCTGTCGGGTAACGGGAGATAAAACCCAATTACTAACAGCATACTCAGATAAAATTCACCCCCAACACCACCAAAAGCCAGCCACATTTCAAACGAATCCTGAGACATAAACCATGTCATGCCAAATTGGACGATCGCGGCAAAAATTGCAATCCTCATCGACCAATGTTTTTGCTCGCGCCACCCGGTATAAAATAATAGTCCCCACAGTGTTAAGAAACAGATATAAACAATCGGCGATCGATCTGGATTCACATTCGTCCAACCAAAGGGCAATGGTGTCGCTGCTCGACCGGAAAACCATGCTACGATCGCATGACCGAATTCATGAATCCACAGCCGCATTCCCAATAGCAGCAAATCCAGCCCGCTCCAATGTAAAATCGCACTCAAGAGAAACGCGATCGGTAGTGCAAAGCGATTGACATAATTATTATTAAATGAAAATAGATCGGTGCGATCGTTATTTTCTAGATCTTCGAGTACTTGTGCGAGTGGGAAAGATTTTTTCCAAAGGATGACTCGATTATCGCGCAATCCATAAAGTGTAATGGTTTCGATCTGTAGATCGGCAAGCAGATCGCAACAGTGTTGAAGCGCTTGGAAGATCGATCTAATTTCCCTTACCTGCGGCTGAGGCATTGCCGTACGCAGCTTGAGCGTGGTAGGGGCGACGAATTTGACTGAAAGTGATTGAGATGGCAGTAGTTGGGTCAGTCGGTACTGTAAAATCTCAGTCACAGAGTCGAAGTCTAAAGTCATAACAAACATAGCAGCAAGCTTTTCTTTAGAATGCCCCAACGAAGAGAAATGCTTACATGTCGTCACAACATTGTGGATAAGGTCGAAAATAACGCTCGCCATGAAAAATCCCCCTGGTTCCAGGAGGATCGAATCTGCTCATCACTGAGGATTTAACTTAACTAGCCAATGTTTAACAAACTGCTAAACTAATTTGAGATCGGGATAGTGAGTTAAGATATCGTCGGTAGTGAGTGCATCGCCACTAGCTTGGGGTGTCCAAATTGCTTCGATCGCGACTATTGCACTAGCATCGAGACTGCCTAAAGTTTGTAAAGCCTGACGGAGATCGGTATCGCCATTAATTTTGGGCAATTCGATCGATCGAGTGGCAGCGACTAAGAGTGTCACAATGATATATTCACTGCGTTCTTGTTGCTCGGTAGTTGCTAGCTCCCCAGTTGAGTTGAGGACAGCAGGACTTTCAGACTGACGGATTTGGCTATTAACCTTACTCAAAGTTTCGGTCGTAAATTTACCGCGCTCGTTGAGGGACAACTGATTGAAGACTGCTTCAGCTCGATCGAGTTTAGCTTGTTGCGTACTAGTCTTAGCGTAAGTCCAATATTCTGGGTGACGCAAGAGTTCGAGACTGGTTTCTTGGAGGAGATGCATTCTCCCTGTCGCTGTCTCGGCATTAATTGTATTGGCAAGTTGGTCTAATTTAGACTGGACATTACGTGCATCAGCTAGTAAGCCAACTTGAATTTGAGCGATCGAAACTTGAGGATTGTAGACATCTCCGGCAAAGCTATCGCCACCACCTGTCAGCCGCCGGAATGACTGGAGTAAATAGCCACCCACTGCAACCATAATCAATAGTGAAAATAGACTGCCGCCACCGCCACCAAACATAAATGGTGCCCAGAAAAATGGTGAAGAAAAGCCGCCACCTGGATAATAACCACCACCGCCCCGATTCATGCCGCCATTAGGTGAGCTATAACCCCGACTAGGCGATCGAAATGAGCCGCCACCAATTCGGCCACCACTCCGTGCTGCTAGCGCATCTCCAGATTGGGCGAGCGTAAGAGTTAAGGC
>JBJOOY010000008.1:0-2816 GCA_046051065.1 Cyanobacteriota bacterium | reverse complement strand
GTCTTAGCCACTTGGTGGAACTTCGCTTAGGCAATGCAGTTGAGTCATTACGACAGCTTGAGGCAGAAGGTGGCGAGCCTTTTGACTTTATTTTTATCGATGCAGATAAACCTAGTAACCCGATCTATTTAGCTTGGGCACTCAAGCTATCTCGCATAGGTACACTCATCATTGGAGACAATGTAGTTCGTAACGGTGAGGTAATCGACCCAAACAGCAAAGATGCGAAGGTTCAGGGTATCCGCCGTTTTAGTGAGTTACTTGCATCAGAATCGCGTGTTAGTGCAACAGCTTTACAAACCTTCGGCTGCAAGGGTTATGATGGGTTTATTATGGCAAGAGTTATCGGTTGAGCCGCTTTAATCAGGTGGCTTACAATGAGATGATTGGGCTAAATTTTTCAGTCTATCTACCCGAATTTGGGTGGATAGGTAGAAAGTTTCCGCCTAATATATAGTTTGGCTGCTTCTTCCTTTGGTGGGGACAGCATAGCAAGGTTATTTGTTATTTGCTGATATCAGAGATTAATCTGCTGTAAGGTTACTTATTATGACTCTGCTTTGAAAGTTTTAGTAGGGCGATCGCCCAAACCACAATTACGGCGTAAAATCAAGGCATGGTTTCATGCAATGGATATGATGAAAACGCTTTGGGCTACGGTTCGACAGGGAAAAATTGAGCTGCTGGAGTCAGCAAAACTACCAGAAGGGGTAAGGGTGCTGGTAACAGTTTTACCCGACAACGAGGCTGAGTTTTGGCTGAAAGCAAGCCAAACGTCGCTCGATGCAGTCTGGGATAATGCTGAGGATGATGTATATGCCCAGCTACTCTAAGTATGATGTCATATTGGTGCGATATCCCTTCTCAGATTTGTCAAGTTCAAAGGTAAGACCTGCTGTTGTTGTGAGTACGTCGTCGCACTCATCTCAAGACATTTTTATTACTCCTCTGACAAGTAAAACAGGTTCATTACTCGAAGGGGAGTTTGTGTTGTCTGAGTGGTCAGCATCCGGGTTGAACGTAGCTACCGCAGTCAAAAGAGGTTTGTATACCGTGCATGAGAGCTTGGTGATAAAAGCGATCGGTCAGTTAATGGATACTGATGCCAAGCAACTTGAGCAATCTTTGTACGGTTGGTTAGGGTTATAATCGGAAATGGTTACACACCGCATTGTTAATTCATAGACTCTAAATAATCGCGGACACGATTGCGGCGTTTGGGCTGGCGAAGTTTTTGGAGTGCCTTAGATTCAATTTGGCGAACCCGTTCGCGCGATAGTTCCAATACCCGTCCGATATCGGCGAGGGAATGAGCTTCATGGGAGCCTAGTCCAAACCGCAGACAGATGACTTCACGCTCTCGATCGGTCAAATCTGCCAGTAATTGGACGAGTTCGCCTTGGAGCGACTCGCGCATCAGGAGCTGTTCTGGGGTGACTTCTTCGGCTTCGAGCAGATCGCCTAATTCTGTATCCCGATCTTTGCCCACCTTGATATCTAATGATACCGATCGCGGCACGCGCATTAAAACTTCCTGCAATTGTGCTAGCGTCATCTCCAGTGCTGTTGCCACATCTTCCAATTTTGGCGGTCTTCCAGTTGCCATACTCATTTCCCGCTGAACTTTTTTGATCTTGTTCAGTTTTTCGGTAATGTGGACGGGGAGGCGAATATTGCGGCTTTGGGTGGCGATCGAGCGAGTAATCCCTTGGCGAATCCACCAATAAGCATAGGTGCTAAAGCGGTAACCTTTAGTGGGATCGAATTTGTCTACCGCTCGCTCTAAGCCCATCGTGCCCTCTTGGATTAAATCTAACAGTTCTAAGCCGCGATTTTGGTATTTTTTGGCAACGGAGACAACTAAGCGGAGGTTAGCCTCGATCATGTGCTCTTTGGCACGGATACCTGCCGTCTGGATGGCATCTAGTTCGGCTACAGTTATACCTGCTAATTCTGCCCATTTTTGCTTGCCAGCGGCGAGCATTGGCTTGAGTTCGGCGAGGGGAATTCCCACCGTAGTCGCCCAGCGTTCGAGGGAAGGGCGAAGCCCTAATTGTGCCGCCAACCGATCGTGTATTTCGATCGCCGCTACATACTGCGAGAGCGTCCGATCCTCTGGCTCTGCCTGTGACTGTGCTGCGGCAGTAGTTCGCACTTCGAGCAATTGCATGTAACGTTGAACTAGTTTGGATTCGGAGATTTCTTCATCTCGCAGCAACAAGCGAACTTTACCAATATCTTGCAGATATAGCCGCACTAAGTCTTTGCTGTAGTACATGCTCTTGGCAGCAGTGGGCAGAGCGGTACTATCTAAATCGGCGCCAACCGATTCAAATAATTCGGGCAAAGATAGGCTTAAACTCTCTTCATCGATGTCGATGCTATTAAAATCCACCTCAGAGCTGGATTCGTCGTACTCTGCTGATTTAGCTAAAGATTCACTGGGCATGACTGTTCTCAACAAATTTAAATGTGAAAGATTGACTCTTACTGCTGTCTATCAGACTTGGGGAGCGGTTAAAGTATCTAGGTTTAGCCGATCTCTAAATTTTTGCTGCCATCTGTAAGTGCCAGTAAGTGCCAATCCAACCTGTGTCAGCAGTATCCGTGTGACTAAAACACAATCAGTCTGCATTCGTCTTAGGGACTCCCTACAATAAAATCGTTCCAGCCGGATAAATTGATTATGCCGTTCTGGTGTCAGTCAATCTATTTGGAATGAATTATTATTTGCAAGTCTCTAAGCGGAGATCGAGTCTGTAGACGGATTGATTTAGACTTCGATCGCAGTTTAGTTTCTCTGAAGTTTTTCAGGC
>JBJOOY010000007.1:0-7567 GCA_046051065.1 Cyanobacteriota bacterium | reverse complement strand
AACAATCTGCCCTTAAAGCAGCAACTGCAAACGAAGCATCTAAGCTCAAATTAATCCAAGCAAAAAAAGCAACACTTGAAGCAGAAGCAATCAACATTAAAGCAATCGATCCTTCAGTTCGTGACTATCAACTCAAAGTCAAACGCTTAGAGATCGAAGCAACTCTTGCTGAAAAAGGAATTAGTCCCTACGCGACAGGTGTAACCCTTTCTCCCTCGTCCAATAAGTAAAGTTAGAAAATGAACCAAATTACTGGAAGTAAGAGAATGAAGGGGAGTTGCGCTTGCCGTGCCGTTCAGTACGAGATCGACAAACTCGATCTGCCAATCGGGCATTGTCACTGCACAACCTGTCGAAAGGTACACGCAGCCGCGTATACGACCGTCGCTGGGGTTAAACGCGAACACTTTCATTGGCTCAGAAGCAAGGATCACCTCACATCGTTCAAGTCATCGCCTGGAAAGTTGAGGTACTTCTGCTCATCTTGCGGCTCTCATCTCGTGGCTGAAAGATTGAACCAACCACATCTTGTCCTCCGAGTCGCAACCTTAGATGACGACCCTGGATTGACGCCAACGATGCATATCTGGCGATCGCACGATGCGTCGTGGCTACAAGACAGTGACCACGTCCCGAGCTATCAAGAATGGCAACCGGGGCGGTAGCGAAAGTGATGCCTAACAAACGATAGTCCGAAATTTTTAGCTGACACCTGAGCAAAATCACACACTTAGTAAATAATGGAGTTCAAACTCATGAAAAAATCATCTTCGATCGCCTCGATCAGTGGTATTATCCTTGCTACCATTGTTTCTCTTGTCGCGATGACTTCGCCCGCTGCGGCTCAAGTAACTACCCCCCGTACAAGCCAAGGGACAGACACCACAACTACATCCGAGCGCAATAATGACAACTCAGGTCTATGGGGATTGGCTGGTCTAGTCGGTTTATTGGGATTCTTAGGACGAGGTAAAGAAGAAGACCGCCGCACTAACCGTCGTGATGATACGCCTGTCTACCGCGATCCCAACGTTCGGTAGTTTTATCCAAACAGCACAGCTTATTAGATATAAAGCTGTGAAGTTCAATAGTCCGGACAGATTTATGGAGCCAAAGAGCCATACTGGAGAAGGAGATCGTAGTTAGGATGTATTACCGTTAGGATGGGATTTAATCAAAGTCGGGTCAAGTCCTAACATAGAAATAAACCGCTCAAGTAGATGTCCATTGAGTGCAAGCCGCTTGTAAGTTGCCATTGAAAAAGATTGTGGTTGTGAAGCTTCACCAGTATCAGACTGAGTTTTTTGCTGTTCGAGTTTGGCAAGATTGAGAGCTGCCAAGGATGCATTGAAATGAAAATCCAGGGATTGTTGTTGGCGGGATTGACAATCGCAAAGCCCCGTAAATTGTTTGGCATCACGAAAGATAAATTCTGCTTGGGTATGGGTCATGGACGGGGAACCCGTCCGACCCAACTCCGCAATTTGGAATCGAGATTTGTAGTACTCGTACAACCGGATTGGCTCGATCGTCGTATCAGTAGAAAAGAGCAACGCTACGCGCTGCTTGTCGGGATTACGTTGGTCAACTACGAATAACGTCACAAATAGGCTCGCTAGGAACTGGCGTTGCGGTTTGCTAAATTACCCACTTTTGTAAGCAGGTTTTGAACAATATCCATAGGGCAATTCATCTGGTACTCGGTTTCTACTTGTACTTTAAGCGATGAATTGCTTTTTCTGTGGCGATCGATCATTTTTCTTCCCAAAAGGTGTCCGGACTATTGCTTTAAACACCATGTCAATGACTCGCAAGGTGCCAGATAGAAGTCCTGTCGATTGTGGCTTATCTTCCCCGATTGCATATTTGGTATTTACGTGCATCCTCACAGATCCGAACGCTCTGTCTAACGAACTTCGATTTGAACTCAAGCAGTTGTGAATTAAACCAATGAAGGATGTGTTGAGGTTTGGTGGCGTATTTCCGATCGGCGTATTACAACAAGCTGCATACCATCGCAGCATCCCATTCGCGGTAAGACGCATACAGATCAAATTTTCGATGCCTTCAGTAAACGTGATATTGGCAGGGAAGGTCTGAATGATGCTAGTTCCCCCCATTTCGTCGAGTATTTCATGCTCTCGTTTTAGAAAACGGGCGAAGGCTTGGCAATCAGTACAGTAGCAGACGCATCTATTTACAGCGTCATTGCGGTTGAGAGTACCCTTAAGTTTGCCACAATTGCAACGAATCGAGTGAGTCATGTTTTTTGTTCCTCTCTAACTGCTCAACTAACGATCGATCGTCGAAGCAACAACCATCGAGCCAGTACCACTATCAGTAAAAATTTCGAGTAGGAGCGAGTGAGGCAATCGTCCATCGATGATGTGGGCAGCTTTGACACCTTGAGCGAGGGAGCGCACGCAGCAAGTTAGCTTGGGAATCATGCCACCGCTGACGGTACCATCTTCGATCAGGGCGCGGGCGCTGGGGATATCTAATTGGTGAATTAAACTATCAGGATCTGTAAAGTCGCGGAGTAGCCCGGGAGTATCGGTGAGCAAGATTAGTTTCTCGGCTCCGAGTGCGGCGGCGATTTCGCCAGCGACGGTATCAGCGTTGATATTATATGCCTGTCCCTCTTCATCGGCAGCAACACTAGAAATAACGGGAATATAACCACCCTTGACTAATATATTGAGAATATCAACATTCACACTGCTGACTTCCCCGACAAACCCAATGCCCTCGCGACCATCGGGACGGGCGACGATGAGATTACCATCTTTGCCACACAATCCAACTCCCTTACCTCCAGATTGGTCGATCAGTGAAACGATTTCTTTGTTGACTCGCCCGACTAAGACCATTTCGACCACATCCATGGTGTCAGCATCTGTTACGCGCAAACCATCTTTAAATTGAGGTTCGATCCCAAGTTTTTCCAGCCAGCTATTAATTTCTGGCCCGCCACCATGAACTAATACGGGACGAATACCCACACAAGACATGAATACCAGATCTCGAATTACTTTATCCTTGAGGTCGCTATCTTTCATCGCAGCGCCACCGTATTTGACCACTACGGTGCGTCCAGCAAATTTTTGGATATAAGGTAAGGCTTCACTCAACACCCGCACGCGAGTGCCATCTTCACTGGAATAGCTCATGGATAATCTCGATCTTTATCGATCGATAGTAAAACATCTTGGTAGCAAATAGTCCGATCGCCGTCAGGGATTTACTTAATTTTTATTCAACAAACTCTCGAACAAATTAATTCCATCGCTATTTCCCAGTAAGGGATCGGCAGCGCGTTCGGGGTGGGGCATCATGCCAAGCACATTTTTAGAGCGATTGCAAATCCCGGCAATATTATTTAATGAGCCATTGGGATTGGTACCAGCGTATCGAAAGATTACTTGTCCGTTGGCTTCAAGTTCTGCGAGGGTATCGGGTTCAGCATGATAGCAACCTTCACCATGCGCGATCGGCAGCTTAATTTCCTGGCGATTAGTATAGCCCTGAGTCCAAGGTGAATCGGTAGGTTCGATGCTAACTGGGACTCGATCGCAGATAAAATGCAGATCCCGATTGCGAACTAGTGCTCCAGGTAGTAATCCAGCTTCAGTTAAGATTTGAAAACCGTTACAAATACCTAAAACATATTTACCGCTGTCGGCATGGGTGACAACTTGTTTCATAATTGGTGAAAACCGCGCGATCGCGCCACAGCGCAGGTAATCACCATAACTAAAACCACCAGGAATCACCACCACATCTACATCATGTAGATCGGTTTCTTCATGCCAGATCGTGCGGGTAGGTTGTCCGAGTAAGTCGCGGGTGACATACACCACATCTCGATCGCAATTAGAACCAGGGAAGACAATAATACCGAATTTCACAAGTGGTAAGTAGTAAATGGGACGCAGAGGAGACGGAGAGGGGAAAAAAGCAAATTTTTATGATGCCATCATCTTCGCAAGTGCTGGACGCTCGTAGCATCGCCCCAGCCACCCCGTGATATTGGGAAACTGATTCAGATCTATCTCCATCGATCCAATCCAGCCGACGAAACCTTGTAAGTGGGTATCCACAAGACTGTAGTTGCCCAGCAAGAAAAATTTCCCATCTAGGGCACTATCGAGGGCACCCTGCCATTGGGATTGACTTTGAGAAAGTCTGGCTTCCTGGTGTCGCCATCGGTGATGGAGAGCTGCACTCGATCGCATGGAATGTCCAGCTCCGCTAGCACAGCTTCTGTAATAGTTGAAGTGGACATGGGAACATAGTAAAACGTGAGGCTCATTGCTGAATTATCCTTTGGAAATTACACCATTCACCGAATTGTGCTCTTTCATGTTAATCTACCGCGCCCAAAAATCTCACTAATTCTATTAACTTATCCCAAGCCACGCCACTATTCAAGACTGTTTTGGCTAACTCTACTCCTTGGTGATGTCCGCCCAGGGGAACGACATTACCTACTTGGAGCGCTAATCCGGCATTCAGAGCCACTGCCTCGCGTTGAGCGGGGGTACCTTTTCCTTGGAGAACTGCGGTGAGGATCGCCGCATTTTCAGTTACATCGCCACCTTTAAGTGCGGTAATCGGCGCGGGAGTGAGTCCCAACTCTGCGGGATCGATGCTGGTGAGTTTTACCTCACCATTAGTTAAAATTGCTAAGTCTGTCGCATCGCCTAAACCAGCCTCATCTAGACGTTCGCGCCCGTGTAGCACGATCGCTTGTTGAGTACCCAAAATACCTGCTGCTTCAGCAATAGTTTCGAGTAGATGGGGCTGATTGATGCCGATAATTTGTCCCGTAGGTCGAAGGGGATTAATCAGTGGCCCGAGCAAATTGAATACCGTCCTAATTTTCAATTCTTGGCGGAGCGGTGCGACAGCTTTCATGGCTGGATGCCAACCAGGAGCAAATAAAAACGTGATGCCGACGTTATCTAAAGCCGCCGATACTCGTGCTGATGAGGCCAGTAATTTTACTCCCAGTGCTTCTAATACGTCTGCCGAACCCGAACCGACGCGACCCGATGCCGACCTATTTCCATGTTTTGCTACTTTTATCCCTGCTGCTGCGGCTACAAATGCCACTGCGGTGGAGATATTAAAGGTGGATGCACCATCACCACCAGTCCCGCAGGTATCGATGACTGGAGCGGGATGAGCGATCGCGGGAGTTTGTAATACTTGCGCCATTCCTGCTAATTCGGGAGCTGTAATTTTCTTGGCTTCCAGTGCGACTAAAATTGCCCCAGACAGTGCGGGCGAAATTTCACCTTTGAGCCATCCTTGCATGAGTGTGGTGGCTTGGGCTTGACTGAGCGATCGATTTTCTAATAGTTGTTGGAGTAACTGCGACCAAGTTTCAGTACTACTAATGCTGCTGGTCATGGACAGAGGGGATAGGGGATAGGGGATAGGGGTAGATTTTAACGATGATGTCCTGTGGCTAAAAATCTACACCTCTTCTTAAATCTACTCCTCGATCGGCATAATGTTTATGACAGATCATTTCGGAATGGACGCTAGCCAGATCGAAATAGGCGGGAGTATTCAAACATCGCCCGGTAATAATCACCTGAGTATCTTGAGGCTTATCGAGCAAACATTTGACGATCGGTTCTTGTGCGAGCAAATCTAGATCGACAGTGGGGTTTAATTCGTCGAGAATGACGGTCTTATACAGTCCAGATGAAATTGCACTACTAGCGATTTCCCAGCCTCTCTCAGCCTCGATATAGTCGATCTCCTGCTGTTTCCCGCGCCAGACGATTGCGTCACCGCCACAGCGATGGTGATCTACTAGTTGAGGGTAACTTTTTTTCAGCGCATCGATCGCCGCATCTTCGGTATAGCCAGTGCCACCTTTGAGCCATTGCATAATTAATACACGATGGGATTCGTCTTGCCCGATTCCCCTACCGATCGCTTGTAATGCTTTACCCAGGGCACTTGTAGATTTACCTTTCCCCGCGCCTGTATAAATTTCAATGCCCTGCATACCTTGCGCTGCGGCTTCAGGGTGGTGATGGGGTTTCATCTCAGAATGTAAATCGGCAATCTCGATCAGCGCGATGGGCGCATCTCTTCCCGTTACGATTACTTCGAGATGATCGGGTTTAGCTTGAAGAATAGTTACGACTTCATTTAAGTCTAGCAGCCCCAAATCTAATGTGGGACTCAATTCATCTAAAACTATCACCGAATATAAATCTGAGAAAATGGCTCCTTTAGCGATCGTCCAAGCCCGATTGGCTTCTGCTCGATCGAAATCGGTAATTTCATTCCGGCCAAAATATTCCGATCTTCCCGTTCGCACTCGATCGATCAAATGCGGAAAACTGCGCCTCAATGCCGCGATCGCCGCATCCTCATCATAATCTCGATCCGATCCCTTCAAAAACTGAAGTAATAAAATCCGCGTATCCGCACCAGCTTCAATTCCTAAGCCAATCGATCGTAATACTACCCCCAAAGCAGCTTGGGACTTACCTTTCCCCGCACCATCATAAACATGAATTTGTCCCGTAGTACGTTCCGTCCGTTTAGTTGCCGTGCGAATCCCAATTCCAACTCTACTCATATCAGTTATTTGTTATTTGTTACTTGATTATTGGCGATCGATTTTCTCTCAGCCTTAATCCCTAATCACTAAACCCGTAGACGAGCGAAGCGAGGCGTGTCGCAGACAGAGCAAGAGCAGCTTTCCCTACTCCCTATTCCCTATTCCCTATTCCCTCATCAGAACAGGCATCCAATTATAGACAACTTAGCTGAGTCGTTGTTTATAATAGCTGTAAATTCCGATCGATCGCCTATCATCAACTATGAATCTTGCACTATCCCAAATCGGTACCCAAATGTCTAACCTGAGTGGCGTTCGCGCCATCATGAAGGACATTCAAGAGACTCTCGCTGCCAAAAAAGGACAGGAGTTTATCAATCTGAGTGCGGGTAATCCGGTAATTTTGCCAGAGATCGAGCAAATGTGGCGAGATTACACTTATGAATTGCTAGATAGTCCCGACTATGGGGAAGTTGTCTGTCGATACGGTTCGAGCCAAGGCTACCAGCCATTAATCGAAGCAGTAATCAACGATTTTAATCAGCGCTACAAACTGAATTTGACCTCCCGCAACGTGTTGATTACCCCTGGCAGTCAGAGTTTATATTTCTATGCAACTAATGCCTTTGGTGGGCAAACGCCAGGGAAACAGATGAAGCAAGTAGTATTGCCGCTGAGTCCTGATTATACTGGTTATGGGGGAATGGCGATCGCCCCCGAATCGGTGCTTGCTTACAAACCTGCACTAGATATCGATGCTGCCAACCATAGTTTTAAATATCGCCCCGATTTCAGTCAGTTGCAAATCGGTGAAGATACTGGTTGTGTATTATTCTCGCGTCCTTGCAATCCGACGGGTAATGTCTTGACTGATGAGGAAGTGCATAAAATTGTTAATCTTGCGGCTAATTATGATGCTCCGGTATTGATTGATTCTGCATATGCACCGCCATTTCCGTCCTTAAATTTCACTGAAAT
>JBJOOY010000006.1:0-2776 GCA_046051065.1 Cyanobacteriota bacterium | reverse complement strand
ATCGTCAAATTAGCCGATAGCGATGCACCTGCGGGACAAAAACATCTGCAAGTATTAGCAGAAATCATGAAATTGCGCCAAGCTTGTTGCAATCCTAAATTAATTTCGCCAGATATTGGTGTAGCCAGTGCCAAACTTCAACTATTTGGGGAAATTCTGACAGAACTATTAGAAAATAAACATAAAGCTCTAGTATTCAGTCAATTTGTCGGTCATTTAAGTCTGATCCGCGAATACTTAGAATCACAAAAAATTGCCTATCAATATCTTGATGGTAGTACCTCAGCCCGCGATCGCAAACTCCGAGTTGATGCCTTTCAAGCTGGCGAAGGAGATGTCTTTTTAATTAGTCTCAAAGCTGGAGGAACGGGACTAAATCTAACCGCTGCTGACTATGTAATTCACATGGATCCCTGGTGGAATCCAGCGGTAGAAGATCAAGCATCCGATCGAACTCACCGGATCGGCCAAACCCGCCCCGTAACGATTTATCGCTTAGTTGCTCAACACACGATCGAAGAAAAAATCGTCGATCTACACAAACATAAACGAGATCTAGCCGATAGTTTACTAGAAGGTGCTGATGTGAGTGCGAAGGTTTCTACTGCTGAGTTGTTACGGTTAATTAATGCCCAGCCAGCGTAATAGTTGTACTAGTGGTAATGAAGGATCGATCGAGAGCGAGGAAGTTCATGAATTAGATCGATCTTGCGCTTGTTGTTCGATTTGTCTGACTACTGTTAAAGCAGAATAACTGACTCCGGCTGTACCTTCGCCTGGATGAGTAGAGTCGCCAACCATCCATAATTTAGCCACAGGCGTGCGGGTGGCAAAGCCAAACGGACCAAATGTAGATACCCGTTGGCCGATGCCGCCGACAATTCCCCGATCGCGTGCAGTATAATGCTCGAAGGTACGTGGCGTAGCCGCTTCGAGCGCAATAATATGTTCTGGTGCGAGATCGAAATATTGGCCTAATTTAGCGATCGCCACGGCTGTATATTCAGCTTTCATCGCTGCATAATCTACACCCTCACCGTACCATTTACTGACATCGACGAATGAGGATGCAATAATTGTGGCTTGTCCGGTGGGTGCGCGTCCATCATCAGGATGACTGACGGAGACAAATAGCGAGTTATTTTCCCCAATGATGCCATCGTAGTCATAGAGAAATTGCAAATGTGGTGGACATCCCGCCGGAATTGCGACATCTTTTACACCCAAATAAACGACGAAGGCACCAGACGCAGAGGGTAACTGCTCAACGCGCGCTTTGTATCCATCGATCGATAATGGGGGAATGAAACTAGACTGAGGAGCCGCATCACCTAGCAATCTGACTAAATCCTGCGCTGTGACATTTGCAACTACCTCATCGGCTGTTTCTGTCCAGGTTGCGCCCGTTTTTTGGTTGCGGATTGTAACTCCGGTTGCGCTAGTCCGATCGCAAATTATCGATTCTACAGTATGCCGCATCAATAATTTGCCACCATCGCGCTCTAGAGAGGCGACCAAGCGATCGCTCAATACCTGCATACTCCCCTGAAGATGATAGAGTCCTTGGGGTGTTTGCGACACGCCTAAAGCTGTTGCAGCGTATAATAATGCTGTCTCTGCCGCGGTGACTTGGGAGTAGAGTTTTAATTGTAAATCGAGAAATGTCTGCAACCGTCGATCGCTGCTTAAGCCAAACCACTTTAGCGCGTCGCCGACAGTAGCTAGGGTAAACGGTACTGTAATTAGCGTATTCAGTCGCAGTGCGCCGACTAATTGCCCCAGATCCCAGAGATTGCGCGGTGGTAAAATCGGATCGCGACTTTGAAATTGCCAACTGGCGTTAAATAGTTGTTGTAAGAACTGCCAAAAGGGTTCGCTCCCAGGAAATTGCTGTTGGCGTTCGGCTTGCCACCGGAGGGGATCTCGCCACACATTAATCGGGGTGGTTTCGCCTGGTAAAAATACCGCACAGGCAGGATCGCAGGGTGTAGCGGGGGGTAGATCGATTTCTAATTCGGTGAAGATGCGATGATGAATGCCGCCAGGTTCTAATCCGGCTACCTGAGTCGCTCCAACATCAAAGGTAAAGCCTTGTCGTTTAAATGTAGACGCACAGCCGCCTGGAACGATCGCTTGGTCGAAGATCTGGACTTCATATCCCCGTTTGGCAAGTAACGCACCCACCGTCAATCCGCCGATACCCGCACCAATAACGATAACTTTTGTCGGAGATGATTGGGACATGAGATCGATTGATCGAATGAATACCTCATTATCTTAACATTTCTACACGATCGAGGGCATGAGCCGATGAGATTGCCAGCTTTCAATACATTAAACCCAGATCCCGATCGGTCGTTCAGTTTTGCTGTACCGTAGGTAATCGGGATGCTAAGATAGATCCTTATCGTACCCTGATGGATTGGGAAATTGTCTAGCATCGAAACTATTGTCGAACGAAACACTAATCCCTGAATCCAAAAATCCAGTTCCAGGCCGAGCTAAAATGTAATTCGTTCTAACTCAAAATTTTAAAATGTTTAAACAACTTACCTCATTAGCATTTGGGCTACTGTCAGTTGTAATGGTAGTTCCTGTTTCTCGATCGACAACATTTCAAAACTATCCAACCCAACAACGGATAAATCGAGATCTCAGGGTGAACGCACCAAAATAGGGTATGTTTCGATCGATAAAAACTAGAACAGCTAATTCAATAGTGCAGATCAACTAGCTACGATTACTACAATATCAACTGAAAATAAAATCAAATATG
>JBJOOY010000005.1:0-3205 GCA_046051065.1 Cyanobacteriota bacterium | reverse complement strand
TCTAAGGGACTCCCAACAATAAAATCGCTCCAGCCATATAAATCGATTATGCCATCCTGGTATCAGTCAATCTATGTGGAATGAATTATTATTTGTAAGTCCCTAACCAGATATCGATCTTCATAGTGAGTATCAGATCGTTCCCGATCGTAAGTACCGCTGGGATTTTGTTCATCGTCCCTCAAAGGAGGCGATTACCTCCGGTAGGCTCCGCCAACGAGATTAATGGTGGTATTTGGGTCAAATCTGGACACTCTAGCGGTACGGGATTATCGCGGCTCCAATAATTGGAATTAGTCACTTTCTCATCAGTCGTAAGCAAACAATTTTTACTATTAAAATAACAATGTCTAGTGGGGAAATAGACTCAATAGACTCCACAGATATTCAAACCATTCAATCGCTTAAAAACGCTATCGATCTAGCGATTACATCGAAAGGTACTATTTTAATTAAAGTATAGTGGGGAAATTGACGATCGCAAGAAAATTTTAAATTAATATGTACAATACACACAAATGCACACAAAATACTCTGTACACCCATCATTTTTCATAAAGCGAGTAGAAATGATTGGAACGACATTAGAATTGGAAAAATGACGACTACTATTGACAAGAAAAAATATCTAGATCTAATGGATGCAGCCGATATCAGCCCCAAGGTGATAGAGACTGAGGACGAATATGATCGGTTTCTAGCTGTTGCAGAGAAGTTAATGCACAAACGGAGCGAAGCTTGCGCGCCGCCTAGCGGCGGTCGCACTTCAGAGGAGACAGCATTGCTGATGTTAGTAGGGAAACTAATCGAAGATTACGAATCGATTCACCACAATCTAGATGATTGGGAAAAATCCACACCAAATGAGTTGCTACGACACATCATGACTGCCAGCGGCACTCGGAATGTCGATCTCATTGGCATCATTGGGAGTAGCGGCGTAGTGTCTGAGGTTGTTAATGGTAAGCGGACTATCAGCCGCGAACAGGCAAAGAGCTTAGGGAAGTTCTTCAAACTATCTCCAGCCTTGTTTATTTGAAAACACCTCCCACGATCTAGGGTACAATGTAACCAACAACAAAACAAAGCAGATGACTAAAACAGTAAAAAGCCGAATAGTGCAGGTGGGGAACTCGCAGGGAATCCGACTACCCAAAGCCATGCTAGAACTGAGCGGGATTAAGGAGAATATCGAAATCGAGGTGAGAGATAATCAAATCGTGATCACAGCGGCAACCAAACCGCGAGTGGGGTGGAATGATGCTTTTGCTCAAATGGTTAGCGATGGCGATGAACTCGAACCGCTCGAAGTTCAAAACTCGTGGGATGAGACAGAATGGAACTGGTAGAAAGATTCGATGTCTTTTTGGTCAAGCTCGATCCTACTGTTGGCAGTGAGATCCAAAAGACTCGCCCTTGTTTGGTAATATCACCAGACGAGATTAACAGTAATTTAGCAACGGTAATCGTTGCCCCTATGACTACCAGCGGCAAAAAGTACCCAAGTAGGATTCCGGTTAGTTTTGAGGATAAAGACGGGTTTGTAGCCTTGGATCAGATTCGATCAATATCCAAGGATCGGTTACTCAAAAAATTGGGGACGATCGATATTGATACAGGTAAGGCCGTTTTAATGGCTTTGGGTGAAATGTTTGCAGAATAGATCGAAATAGCCCCCACCAGCAAAGACGAGGGCTAGATCGATGAACTGTTGGAAGCAGTTCAAACAAATATCAGTGGTACTAAATATTATGGCATTATCACAACTAGAATATAAACAGATTACATTTACCGATTGGGGCGAGATTGGGTTAAAATTCTTTTCAAATCTCTGTGAGGCGCTCACAGTCTCAAACTGTCACGGACTCTTAATCCGTTGCTTTGGGGTTCGAGCCCCGGTCACCCATGCCCTAACCGATCGGGGTAGAATTAATGACTGAGAGTTCGCTGTACTCTCTCAACTTTCGATCGATCCCTTAACTGGGGAACGGCAGATACTCGATCGACACTCTTAGCAGCAGACAAAATACTACTATTGTCAGGATATCCGTATTTTTAAGTATTCTTGATAGATAATAAATTCTCAGCTTGTCAGTAGGATCGATTAGTGGGGATTATTATTTAGACGACGATGTAAATCGATAAATCTAGGCAGTATCAGGTTTTCGCTAATTTTTGTCTAACGATCGACTCCATCAGTAGTATGACCGGGATCGCCCCAAAACTATTAAATTCAGTCCAACTGAGACCGTTACATTAGATTAAAAACTTTTACAAATCTTTATCATCTGCTGGGATTAGCGTATACTACGAAGGCAAAGCTTAACGCTAGTTTACAGGAGCAAAAATCTAATGTCGGAGGCGCAGCAGTCCTTGAGAGTCCCTAGGGAGTTTTTGGGACCACCTGACGAGTTAAATCCCAACGTCTTCATGTTCTTTGGTGCAATTGCTCTAGTAGTGGTTTCGACAATTGGCTATTGGCAATGGCAACTCCCGGGTTGGTGTTGTTTTGGCTGCAACGTCTTAGCTTTACACATGGCTGGTACAGTCATTCATGACGCTTCGCACAATGCCGCACATCCCGATCGAGTGGTAAACGCCATTATGGGTCATGTCTGTGCGTTAATGCTGGGCTTTGCCTTTCCAGTATTTACCCGCGTCCACATCCAACACCATGCTAACGTCAACGATCCAGATAACGATCCCGATCATTTTGTCTCGACTGGTGGGCCGCTGTGGCTGATTGCGGCTAGATTTTTTTATCATGAGATCTATTTCTTTCAACGGAAATTGTGGCGGAACTACGAGTTATTGGAATGGTTTCTGAGTAGGTTGGTAGTTGGGTTAGTTATTTATTTTGCCTGTCAATATGGATTTACTACATATATTTTAGATTTTTGGTTTTCACCAGCACTAGTGGTAGGGTTGGCATTGGGGTTATTTTTTGACTACTTACCCCATCGCCCATTTAAAGATCGCAATCGCTGGAAAAATGCGCGCGTTTATCCAGGGCCGATTTTAAATATTCTGATTTTTGGGCAAAACTATCATCTGATTCATCATCTGTGGCCATCGATTCCCTGGTATAAATATCAAGCTGCGTATAACGCTACCAAGCCATTATTGGCATCAAAAGGCTGTCATCAATCGCTAGGATTGTTACAAGGTAAGGACTTTCTTCATTTTATCTATGATATATTCTTAG
>JBJOOY010000004.1:0-4175 GCA_046051065.1 Cyanobacteriota bacterium | reverse complement strand
TGTAATTGGGTTAGAAACTCACTGTCAACTCAATACTGCTACCAAGATTTTTTGTAACTGTTCGACCGAATTTGGTGCTGTACCCAATCATAATATTTGTCCCGTCTGCACGGCGATGCCTGGAGTATTGCCAGTTCTGAATGAGAAAGTCCTAGAATATGCCGTCAAAGCTGGTTTAGCCCTCAATTGTCAGATTGCCGCTTATAGTAAATTCGATCGCAAGCAATATTTTTACCCCGATTTACCCAAAAACTACCAAATCACCCAATTTGACTTACCCATCGCTGAGCATGGTTGGGTAGAAATCGAAATCCTCGACGATGCAGGTACTCCCACCCGCAAGAAAATCGGCATCACGCGGATGCACATGGAAGAAGATGCTGGTAAACTCGTCCACGGTGGTAGCGACAGATTAGCAGGTTCAAGCTACTCCCTGGTAGACTACAATCGGACTGGTGTTCCCCTGTGTGAAATCGTCTCCGAACCCGATCTTCGCAGTGGTGTCGAAGCCGCTGAATACGCCCAAGAAATTCGCCGCATCATTCGTTATCTGGGCGTAGGCGATGGCAATATGCAAGAAGGATCCCTCCGCTGCGATGTAAATATTTCCGTGCGTCCAGTGGGGCGGGAGGAGTTTGGGACAAAAGTAGAGATCAAGAATATGAACTCTTTTAGTGCCATTCAACGGGCGATCGATTATGAGATCGATCGTCAGATTACCGCGATTGGTAACAATGAGCCAATCTTCCAAGAAACGCGCCTGTGGGAAGAGGGTACCCAACGGACGATTAGTATGCGCAGTAAGGAAGGTTCTAGCGATTATCGCTACTTCCCCGAACCCGATTTAACCCCAATGGTATTGGCAGATAGTCAAAAAGCAGCCTGGAATGCCGAATTACCCGAATTACCCGTCGCCAAACGCCATCGCTATCAAGATCAACTCGGCTTATCCGCCTATGATACCCGCGTCTTGACAGACGATCGATCGATCGCTGAATATCTAGAAGCCGCAATTACCGCTGGTGCTGATATCAAGCAAGCGGCAAACTGGGTGATGGGAGATATTACCGCCTATCTGAAAAATCAGAAAGTAGGTGTAAAAGATATCGCTCTCACACCAACTATTCTCGCAGAATTAATCGGACTGATCGAAAAAGGCACGATTAGCGGCAAAATTGCCAAAGAAATTCTCCCCGAACTTTTTGAAAATGGTGGTTCTGCACTAGCATTAGTCGAAAGCAAAGTATTAATCTCTATTTCCGATCCTGCGGAATTAGAAAAAATCGTAGACGAAATTATTGCTGCCAACCCTAAAGAATTGGAGCAATATCAAGCTGGTAAAACTAAATTGCTAGGCTTTTTTGTCGGTCAACTAATGAAGCAAACAGGCGGACGTGCAGATCCTAAATTAGCCAATCAAATCTTAGTTAAAAAACTCAACAGTTAATCTAGATTCACCATCACAGATCTGTAGGTGCGGGTTTTTACGATCTTGAAAATTGAGAGATCGCGGCAACTCAGGGATTGTCATTACTATCAAATCGCGAATTTCAGTCGTGTCTACGCCCAGGGTTGCGAGTACTTGAAGGGCGCTCCCGTCTTCAATACGGAGCGTACCGAGCAGAAGATGCTCGGCATCGAGATAGTTATGTTTGAGTTGCTCAGCTTCTTCTGAGGCTTTGCCGATCGGCGAAGTTGATTATAATTAATAGGTTTGTATCTGCTTGGAAAAAATTTATGTCATCAACAGTTTATGACTTTGCGACAACCAGCATAGAAGGTCAGCCCGTCGAGATGAATAGTTTTAAAGACAAAGTCCTACTCATCGTCAACACGGCTAGTCAATGTGGTTTTACCTCCCAATATCAGGGATTGCAGGCTTTATATGACAAATACGCCAGCAAAGGAGTAACAGTCCTAGGATTCCCCTGTAATCAATTTGGCGCGCAGGAGCCAGGAAGTGCATCAGATATTCAGTCTTTTTGTGAAACTCGGTTTGGAGTCTCTTTTCCATTGTTTGAGAAAATTGATGTTAATGGTTCAAATGCTCACCCTTTGTTCCAATATCTGACCAAGTCTGCTCCAGGCATTCTCGGTACCGAAGGCATTAAGTGGAACTTTACTAAGTTCTTAGTAGATAGTAACGGTAAAGTAGTCAAACGCTACGCCTCAACAACCGAGCCTAAAGATATCGAGCGCGATATTGAAGCACTGTTAAAATAGTTACTTGTTATTAAGGGGAAGAATCTTCCCCTTTAAAATATCAATTATTATTAAATATTTTTGGTGATTACCGATAGCTTCGATCGACTTAATTAAGTATTTTTACGTAGAAATAGATCTATATAATCACAAAAGCTAATTACTAACTGTCTCGATCGAGATTTGCTCAAATCGCTGAGTGCGATCGATAAAACACGCGCTAATTACGACTAATAACGGATCTCCAGCAAGTGAATGACTTTATATAATTGGGTCTAAGTTAGAGTAAATAAGATGTCGCAAGAACGTGTTTATTGTTTGGCTTGGTCGCAAGTTGCTGGGGTCGGACCAATTTTACTCGATCGATTGGAGCGGCATTTTCTTAGTCTAGAAACTGCTTGGAATGCCGATGCGCAAGCATTGCTGGCAATTGATGGTTTGGGAATTCAATCAGTTGCAAAAATTGTTGCCGCTCGCGCCAACATCACTCCACACAAGTTAATCGCACAACATGCCATTGCAAATCCCCACTGGTGGGCGCGTAGCGATCCTGAATACCCGTATTTGTTACGTGAAATTACTTCATCTCCAGGTATATTATATTATCAAGGTGAAGCAGGACTAATCGATAATCGATGTGAAGTGCTGACGATTGGAATCGTTGGCACACGCCACCCTTCAGACTATGGTCAGCGGTGGACACGAAAAATTAGCTCGTTATTAGCAGTTAAAGGCTGTATAATTGTATCAGGGATGGCAGAAGGTATCGATACAGTAGCACATAGTGCCTGTCTCGAAGTGGGTGGCAAAACCATTGCTGTCATCGGTACAGGAGTCGATGTTGTTTATCCACCCCAAAATCAATCCCTCGCGGCGGAGATTCAGAAACATGGCTTAATTGTCAGTGAATACCCAGCCGGGACACCCCCAAATCGCTCCAACTTTCCCGCTCGCAATCGCATTATTGCTGGATTGAGTCGCGTTACGATCGTCATTGAGGCTCCAACTAAATCCGGTGCACTCATTACTGCGCACCAAGCTAATGACTTCGGACGCGATGTTTACATTCTACCGGGATCGATCGATAATCCTAACTCGATCGGCTGTTTAGGGCTGCTCAGTCACGGTGCACAACCAATTTTCAGCTTAGAGCATCTACTAGAATTACTCTCATCTATACCTCAATTAGATAACCCCAAGCAACTTCAGTTGTTTACCCAACATCAACTTTCAGTCCAGAAAGGGATGGGGGAAATGGCGCGTAGTCAAAGTTTGAGTTATCTTCCACCTAACCTAGATTCAGACAGTCAACAAGTCTGGTTAGCAATGACTGACGAGTCATGTAATTTTGACTCGATCGTTAATCGAACGCAACTACCGATCGCAACTGTTTCTACTGTTTTACTTCAATTAGAGTTGCTTAGTCTAGTTACTCAGTTACCAGGGATGAGGTACCAAAGAGCAGATTTACACGATTCGGTGAGATAGCCATTCAACGGCTAGGGCATCAATCGGAAGTTGCGAATAAACCGAACATTAGGCACAACACTCAACTGTAGATTAAAGTATCCATGAACATTTTATTAACAAGTGTAGGTAGAAGAGTTACACTCATTAAGCAAGTTCGTCAGTCAATGCGTCGATCGAACATCACGGGTAAGATTGTGGCCGCAGATTTTAAATCTCATGCACCAGCGGCCTTTCTGGCTGATATATCCGAACTAGTGCCTCGAGTTAACGATCCTAGATATATAGAAATTTTACTAGATATTTGCACTCGACACAACATCGATCTTCTCATCCCCTTGATCGATACAGAACTTCAACTCCTAGCACTTCATCAACAAGAATTTAAAGATCTTGGTGTCACACTGCTAGTTTCATCCATTGCTACTAATGAAATCTGTGCTAACAAGGCAAAAACTAGTCAATTCTTTGCAGAAATCGGTGTAAATACACCAAAAATGTATAAT
>JBJOOY010000003.1:0-3284 GCA_046051065.1 Cyanobacteriota bacterium | reverse complement strand
TGATGTCCTCACTTTCACTTTCTCGCATCTGGCGATCGAGGAACGAAACTGTTATGGTTTCTTGACGATCGATCTACTGACTGATGCCGATCGATTGCCTATCTCTCTTCAAGATACAAGGTGCGGGTTTAGGCGATTAATATCTTTAGGAATAACTATGTCTGACAAAACCCGCCCATCTCATTGGTAATTAAACACTCACCGATTCAGGTTCTGTTACCCAGTCATAGCCTTTGGCTTCTAACTCTAGTGCGAGTTCTTTACCGCCACTGGTGAGGATTTGTCCGTTGGACATGACGTGTACGAAGTCGGGGATAATGTAGTCGAGGAGGCGTTGATAGTGGGTGATAACTAACATCGAGTTATCTTGGTTAGCTAGTTGATTGACTCCATTCGCGACGATTTTGAGTGCGTCGATATCCAAACCAGAGTCAGTCTCATCAAGAATCGCAAGGCTGGGTTCGAGGATCGCCATTTGGAGAATTTCGTTCCGTTTCTTTTCACCGCCGGAGAAGCCTTCGTTAACGCTGCGGCTGAGGAAGGCAGGATTCATTTTGACGATATCTAATTTCGCTTGAATCAAGTCATCGAAATCAAATACATCTAACTCTTCCAATCCCAGGTGCTTTTGACGCGAGTTATAAGCAACGCGCAGGAAGTCGAGATTACTAACACCAGGAATTTCTAAGGGATACTGGAAGGCAAGAAATACACCAGAACGCGCTCGATCCTGTGGTTCCAAGTCAAATAAATTCTCACCTTTATAAGTAACTTTCCCGCCCGTAACTGTATACGCAGGATGTCCGGCTAATACTTTGGACAAGGTACTTTTACCAGAACCATTCGGTCCCATAATCGCATGAATTTCGCCAGCTTTGATTTCCAGATTCAGACCATTTAAAATCTGGGTACCATCAACTTCAGCGGTGAGGTTTTCGATCGACAAAATAACTGGACTATTAGGATTAATCATATTTAGATTTGTTTAATTGAGTTTTAATAATATTCGATCGATATCAGTCAGTATTTTATTTTACCATTATCAGTTACTTTCGGTTGCTGTAGTCAAAGTGATGCCTTCATAAATCCGCTCGATCGGAAAAGTTAAATTAACACTTTTAAGTTCGATCGTATCGCCTACTTGATAGTTAATAATCTCCCAACTACCACTTTCAGTTTTGCGATACAAATCGATCTCCATTTTCTCAGAACTCACCAACACATAATCTTGTAAAATCGGATTCTGGCGATACATTCTGAACTTACCACCTCTGTCATAAGCTTCAGTACTATCTGATAGCACCTCAATAATTAAGCAGGGATAGGTGATGTATTTAGTGGTGTTTTTATCGCGATCGTCGCAAGTTACACTTACATCAGGATAAGTATAATCAGTCGAATTAACAATATTAACCCGACAGTCGGAATTAAGTGTTTTGCAGCCACTACCTCTGAGATGGCTATTCAACAAAGAAACAACATTGACACCGATTTGACTGTGATTGACAGTCCCTCCACTCATTGCATAGACTTCACCACCGATGAATTCATGTTTTTCTAATTGTTGCTCCTCCCATGCGAAATATTCTTCGGGAGTAAATCTTGGGGTATTGTCTCGTACAGCGACCATAGTTTGAATAAATAATTGTTTAAAATCTCGATCGATATTATCCCACTTTCAACCAGTTAAATACATCTCCAGTAGTTAATTTGACCGACTCAGCTTGGTCTGAAGTATGCTGTGTTTTCCTTGAGGCATTGGCTTTTGAATGATATTCCCAGCAATATATTCACTTGTTGGTTTGGTTTCTGGGAGAGCTAAGAATTGCTCTAAAGTAAGCGATTTTGTTGATGTTGTAACCATTTTGATAATGATTTGAATTTAATGTTTAAATGTTGTATTGTCGATCGAGCTGCCATTCTCTGGTAATGAGTACCGACCAAATTAGAAATAAAATTAGTAATAATGCCGCCAATCCATCACTCAGAATCGAGATATTCATCCGCATCATAAAATGACTCATCGGTGCGTACAAATAATGCAGTGGTGTACTAGCTCCCGTCAGGGCATATACCGATAGAAAAATATATGCCAGCCACCATTTATACTTGGCAATAAAACCAATAACCTAAACTACCCAAGATCGTAAATAAGATCCAAGATATCCATACCACATCAATTGTTATCCATGCAGGTACGGGATATCGATCGAATGATACATAGTTATCCCAATAGTGAATTCCGGTTGATATCAGGTTAGCTAGTAAAATAACTAATAGCCATGTTTGAGGTTTGGTTAGTTTCATACTTTTTAAACTTCGATCGAGTTCAATTATCTGTCAATATTAGTGATTTGCGGGCGACTGATTTAACTATCTCTTGATGCCATCCATTTTAAGATGCCAAGTAATGGCTCGATCGGTGGTAAGGAATACTCTTCTGGATCGATCGTAATATTACTGCCGTGTATCTCGATAAATTGCCATCGAGTACCGCTAGTAACCACACCATAGATAAATTCGATCGAATGTTGTCGAAGCTGATTAAACCGCTGCGCTGCTACCATTTCAGCAATACATTGACCCCAGCCATCTTTTAATACACCTTTTTTTGCTTCGACTAATGCTATGACTGGAGCATTAATTTTAAACTGGATCGGCGATCGACTAATTAAAAAGTCACAGATACCATTTAAGCCTAACTCTCTATCTACTGTAAAGTCTTGTCCTGAAAATAAACTAATCGAGTTATTGAGTAATGTGCGGACTTCTACCAAAATCGGTGCGACAATAAATTCCGATCTGGCTTTTCCTGAGCCAGTTTCACGAGCTAGTGGTAAGGTGATGTTTAGAAATTGTTCTAACATCAAGCTAGGAGCGATCGGATCGATACTTGGTAAAAAATGACCTGTCTGCAAGTTTAGATTGAACTTGGATTCTACCTCTTCAATTGTAAAACTACTATATCGCATAATCTTTATTTAGAGGTCGATCGAACTCAATTAGTGGATAAGGTTGAAAATCATAGATTATCTATAATAATTGGCAACAGTCGCGTTTTGATTTTTCGATCGGATCGCATCGTAATCAGAACTCCACTAATTAGCATCTCCTTATACTCATTCAATATTGGTATAATTTTTTCCACATATTTTGCTGCCCGTAGATTCACAACCCGAATCCAGATTACCGAAGGAGAAGGTACTGAGGTAAGTGCGATCGTGGCATGATAATCAGCATCGAGAGTAATTATAATTCGATCGTCAGTTTGTGCTAACTCAATA
>JBJOOY010000002.1:0-3563 GCA_046051065.1 Cyanobacteriota bacterium | reverse complement strand
TAAAAAAACCAAAAGGTGTACTGAGAATTGGTTATCTAGCTTCGACATTACACAATCATTCGATCGGTTGGATCAGTCGCTGGCTGTGGCAATATCACGATCGCGATGAGTTTCAAATTTTTACCTATTGTATCAATCAAGATCCTGACGATCCCGTGTATCAAAAATGGTTCCGCGATCGCTCGGATGTTGCCTATTGTTTTGGGAACAATGCTAATGAAATTACTGCTCAAATTCGGGCCGATAAAGTTGATATCCTGATCGATCTCGATAGCCTCACCCTCGATACTACCTGCCAAGTACTAGCGGCTAAACCTGCACCGATCCAGGTGAGTTGGCTCGGTTGGGATGCTACGGGTTTACCGACGGTGGATTACTTTATGGCCGATCGGTATGTTTTGCCAGCTAATGCTCAAGAGTATTATCAAGAGCAAATTTGGCGACTACCCCAAACTTATCTAGCTGTGGATGGCTTTGAGATTGGTACGCCCACCATTCGCCGGGAAGACTTAAATATTTCCCCCAAGGCGATCGTTTATTGGAGTGGACAACGGGGCGAAAAATGTCATCCGCAGACGATTAAATCGCAAATCCAGATTCTCAAATCAGTACCTGATAGTTATTTATTAATTAAAGGTGAAAGTGCAGGAGATATTGCTGAAGACTTATTTAACAATATTGCGATCGAAACTGGGGTCGATCCCGATCGCTTGCGGTTTTTAAATACGATGACTGATGAAATTACTCACCGGGCTAATTTAGCGATCGCGGATGTAGTCCTGGATACTTTCCCCTATAATAGTGCCATTAATACCCTGGAAACTCTCTGGATGGGGATTCCGATCGTCACTCAAGTCGGACAACAATTTGCCGCACGCAATAGTTACACCTTGATGCTCAATGCGGGAATCGAGAAAGGGATTGCCTGGAATGAGGAAGAATACGTCAATTGGGGGGTGAAGTTCGGACTCGATCGCAAGTTAAGATTGCAAGTCCGCGAACGGCTGCGGTTGGGTCGTAAGACTGCACCAGTCTGGAATGCGCGCCAGTTTACTCTCGACATGGAAAACGCCTACCAGGGAATGTGGGCAAAGC
Organism: Cyanobacteriota bacterium; assembly: GCA_046051065.1. Classification (GTDB taxonomy): domain Bacteria; phylum Cyanobacteriota; class Cyanobacteriia; order Cyanobacteriales; family Chamaesiphonaceae; genus Chamaesiphon. The sequence goes on along the minus strand of JBJOOY010000002.1, from coordinate 2,468 downwards.
ATTTAGCAAATGTGTAGTTCAGTCTAAAATCTAATTTACACTAGTCAAATGCAATCGATATCACTATAATATGGTGATATTAATCGCAAATTTGTTTAATTAATACAGCGATCAAATCGGGGCGATCGCCCCACTCTCACGATTACCTCCGGTAGGCTACGCCAACGATCGTGTTTCAACGTTCTGATGGCAAGGTTCGATCGAGTCTTAATGCGTCACTAGTCAACTATGTATTACATGTAGCAATTGATTGATGTTTACAACACCTAAGTCAGCTAGATGGATAGAATACTTGCCAAGTATGGTAGCTCAAAATCGATCGCCAGACGATCGGTTAATATATTTTTATACCAAACAGTTAGAGTAAAATTACTTAAAAATATGTTTTGAATTCTCTTGTAATTAGGCTTTTTTTAAAAAGTAAGCGTAAAATCACTGAAAAACTCCAGCTTAAAGACGCAAAATATACAATAAATGCATCATTTTGGTGCAAAAATCGCAACAAAATTTAAATTCTGTAACGAAAAATACCAAAACTTTATTATTACTGCTGTAACTTATTAAAATCTGCTGAGATCGATCTCCAATCGCTATGGCTTTTTAATCGATCTGGTCGATCGCGGTAATAAAAATCAGGGTTCCAGCATCATGCTCAAAGGGTTACTTTCATTTCAAGGCCAATATAGGATCCTGCATCTCACTTGGTTTGCATTTTTCCTATCTTGTGTTTGCGTATTCAACTTTGCACCATTTGCATCGGTAATTGGTAAAGATTTACACCTAGACGAAGGGCAAATCAAGACAATTTTAACTTGCAACCTGGCAATTACAATTCCCGCGAGGATTATCATTGGTGGATTACTCGATCGATATGGCCCGCGCCGCTGTTACTCGATTCTGCTGATCCTGACCTTCATTCCATGCCTCGCTAGCGCCTTAGCCCAAGATTTCAGCCAAATGGTGGTAGCGCGGCTATTAATGGGTATCGTCGGGGCGAGTTTTGTATTAGGGATTCGGATGGTATCAGAATGGTTTCCGCCGAAAGAGATCGGGATGGCGCAAGGGATATATGGCGGTTGGGGTAATGCTGGATCCTCTGGTGCTGGATTTGTACTACCAGTAATTGCGGTTGGCACAGCATTTTTAGTTGGAGGTGCGATTAACTGGCGACTGACAATGATCTTAACTGGGATAATTTCGGCGGTTTATGGCGTAATTTACTACAATAATGTCACCGATACACCACCAGGGAAGGAATACAAGCGTCCGAAAAAATATGGTGGAATCGAAGTCACCAGTGCGGGAGATTTCTATGGCTTGTTGGTGATGAACTTCGGGCTATTTTTTGCCCTCGGTTTATTGGCATGGCAATTATCTCGACCAAAGTTCCACTTTCTCGCCAGCGGACATACTTACTTTATTTGGTTCCTCTTAGGTTGTCTATATGTTTATCAGTCATACCAAGCGTGGTTAATCAATCGTGATGTCGTGCAAGGGAAAAAACAATTCCCCCCCACCGAACGCTATCAATTTAGTCAAGTTGCCTTATTAGAGTTAACCTATATCACCAATTATGGGGCTGAACTCGCTACTGTTTCGATGCTACCGCTATTCTTCGAGCGGACATTTGGATTACCCCATACTATGGCAGCAACGATTGCCTCGATCGCGCCATTACTCAATCTAGTTGCTCGGCCCGGTGGGGGCCTCATATCCGATAAATTGGGCAGTCGCAAGTGGGTAATGACATTTGTGTCATTAGGGATTGGGATTAGTTACTTAATTGCGTATCGGATCGATAGTACCTGGTCGTTACCGATAGCGATCGCCACCGTCATGCTAGTCGCCATCTTCTTTCAAGCGGGGAGTGGTTCTACCTGTGCGATTATGCCGTTAATTAAGAAAGAAATTACCGGACAGATTGCGGGGAATGTCGGTGCTTATGCGAATGTTGGCGCGGTCATTTATCTGACAATTTTTAGTTTAACTGATGCATCCACTACATTTGCCGCGATGGGCATCTGTGGGCTGATTGTTACTGTACTATGCGCTTTCTTGCTTAAGGAACCGCGTAACTCCTTTGGTGCCGACAGCGAACTTGAAGCTAACCGTCAATTATTAGAGCCGATCGTTGCCCAAAATGGTGAGTTAGAACCGCATCTCGGATTCAGCTCATTAGAGCCAGGACCGCCAAAAATTAATCGAGGCTTAATTGTATCGGCAACATTTTTCCCCTATATCGCCGATCGACCAGATTGTTATCGGATCCTGCAAAATCAAATTGCCCGGACTTATCTGGAGATCGAACGGCATCAAATTATTCGGCACAAAATTACCGCCAGCACATTAAAAAAACCAAAAGGTGTACTGAGAATTGGTTATCTAGCTTCGACATTACACAATCATTCGATCGGTTGGATCAGTCGCTGGCTGTGGCAATATCACGATCGCGATGAGTTTCAAATTTT
>JBJOOY010000001.1:0-2804 GCA_046051065.1 Cyanobacteriota bacterium | reverse complement strand
CTCCTTCGACCAAGCTTTTGGAAGTCAGGTTAGAAACCATTGCCCGCGCGACACCTTTGTAGTCCACACCATCATGTTGGTAGAAGCGACTATCTTCGATCGCGACAAAGGCTTGTTTGAGTCTGGTGGGCATCTGCCAGCTTTTGAGTGTTTCGCGGGTGCCATTTCCAGTTTGGAGCAGCATGGTACCATCGACTCCTTCGATCGAAATCGTGCCAGGTCGAACATAGTTGAGCGCATCCTCGGCTTTATACTCACTGACACTGCGATCGACAAATAGCCAAGCTCCACCGACTAATAACGCAGTTAAAGCTAGTCCAGAACCCGCCCACAAACTTGGTTTTTTATGCCAAGATTTCGACCCCCTAAACGGTCTAGCCATCACCGAGCCAATCCGCCCGATCGTCGTACCTACAGCGCCCGAGATTTGGGTCTTAGCCTTGGTGGTATTGCCCGGTTTTGGTGGAACTGTCTTGACTGAGATTGGCTCTGATTCTGGCTCTAGCTCGTCGATCTTTTCCACAGGTCTAACTGTGTTGGGCTTTGCCTGGGGGGGCTGTGGCGAACCTAACTTAGTCGGAGTTGTCGATGCCGCAGATCGATCCCATTTGTTTGAGTGAGGGCGTTGGACGGGTGCGATTGGGGGCAACTCGATCGGTCTAGGCGCAGGAGCATCTGTGGGTAGATCTTCCCCCTCTGATCTGCTTGTTCCAGGTAATTTTGCCGATATTTCCTTTAACCGAGCGAATAACTTTAACACGTCAACTCCTGTGTAAACCTGGCAGTGATAGATACTATTGTATGGCGATCGCGATCGTTGACAATCAGCTATTTAAATGCGTCAAGGTCAGCGATCGTCGCAGTAATTTCTAATGTTAACTGAGTGTCATAGCATACTCACAAATTACTAGGGAATACTAAAGAAAATGAAGACTTTGATTAAGATCGATCGTGCCCATTATTGTACTTGGACTAGCGATCTTAATTGAGTAGCCGAGCGATCGACTTTGACCCTCCCATCTTCTCTCGCAATGAACAACGATCTTCAATATCTAACTGCTGTGGACCCACAGCGTAATATTATCAGTAAATTCCAATATTTGAGTTGGGGTGAGTTTACTGGTGCCGCGATCGTGATGGTGGAATCGGGACAGACCTGGGAGTTATTATTTTATCAAGGAAAAATTGTTTGGAGTATCGACAGGCAGCGGCCAAATCGAATGTGGCAAAGATTGTTGCACGCTCAGCTCGGGCAACAACATATGGGACTCGAACTATTATTTCAGGCAGCTAAACACATCAAATCTTCTGCCAATGAGGTCAGAGCAGATGCTTGTTGGCAATATCAAGGGGCGCTGGCGTTAATGTCATTGGCCGAAATTACCACACTGGAACTGATTAAAATTTTAACTGCTGCGGCTCAAGAAACAATTTTCGACTTGCTGCAATATAGTCAGAGTGAGAAGTTAACTTTTCGCTCGCAGCCAGAAGTTTTTGCCCATCGACCCCAAATTTTGCTACCGACAGAAAATATCCTCGCGCGCGCAGAAGCGATGTGGCTAGAATGGACTGCGCAAGGATTAGGCAATATTTCCCCTAACAAAACTCCAGCGATCGCACATCCAGTTCAACTGTATCGTCAAACCACCCCAATTATCTATCAAAATCTCGTCCGAGTCATTACGGGTAAGCAGACTTTACGAGAAATCGCCATAGCAATTGATGAAGATTTATTACTGCTGACGCGATCGCTGACTCGATACCTTCAAACTGGCATCATTGACTCGATCGATCTTCCCGATCTTCCCACTCCAACGATTGCGATCGAAGTTCTCCCCGCTGTTCCAGCAAGTCCGACACCACCTTCAGCACCCGTTATCTCTAATAAATTGGTGATTTGTATCGATGATAGCGGTCAAGTCTGCAAATTAATGAGAGCGATCGTCACTGATGCTGGTCATCGGTTTATTTCTATTCAAGATTCCACTCAAGCTTTACCCCGATTGCTCGAAAATAACCCAGATTTAATTTTTCTCGATTTGATTATGCCTAAAGTTAATGGTTATGAAATTTGTAGTCAGATCAGACGGATTTCGACTTTAGCTCACATTCCAATTGTCATTCTGACAGGTAAAGATGGGTTACTCGATCGAGTTCGCTCTAAAGCAACTGGAGCATCAGAATTTATCTCTAAACCGATTACCAGAGCTGCGATTAACACATCACTAACTAAATATATCAATACCGCAGTCAAAGGATAGGAAATAGAAATAGATCATTAGTTGATGCACTCTAGTGACTAGTCACTAGAGTGCATCAATAAAATCACTGTCCACTGTCACCTGTCCACTGTCCACTGTCCCCTATCCCCTATCCTCATGAATGACTCACAAATTCAAGCTCAAGCTTATGGTTATTTTCTGTCTGAGGCACCGGAATTGCTCCAGACGATCGAACATGAAATTTTGACATTACCTAGCGATCGAACTACCGCTAAGGTACACAATTTAATGCGAGCATTGCATACGCTCAAAGGTGCGGCTGCTAATGTCGGATTAGCAACCATCGAACGCATTGCCCATGATTTTGAAGATGTGACACGAGTATTTTACAACTTAGAGGTGGAGATCGATCGATCGATTCAATCACTACTCCTCGATGGCTATGCTGGCTTACAGGAGTGTTTGAATGCTCAAGTGATGAACCTCCAGATTGACGAACGCGCGATCATTGATCGATTGGTATTGACGATGGAACAGCTAAAATTAAAATTGGGCGATTGGACTAATACCGAGTTTGAATTA